>JAFSAM010000001.1 GCA_017441005.1 Clostridia bacterium
AGACGGGATGAGAGATACATATTGCCGTTTTGCTTTTCTCTCCCTCCGTCATTTTGCCTTGCGGCAAAATGCCACCTCCCTCGTCAGATGGAGGTCAAAATTACATTCGTTTGGAGACGACCTCATCCGTCTCGGCAGCAGAGTATTGTATTTAATATAGTATGTACACTGCCTCGACACCCTCTCCCACCGGAGAAGGTATACGGCTGTGCGAAGTTTCGCTACACAAAAGTGAAAGCATTATTTCGACGGACATCGAACAAACAAGAAGGTCTGTACAAGCTAAAATAGCCTGCACAGACCAATAGATTCAAAGTTCTTTGCCTACTTTCTTTCAAGAAAGTAGGGGAATGTTTTTGGGAGTCTTGAACCCTTTTTGCAAAAGGGTTCAAGTGCCAAGTTTTCTCCGAAAGAAAGCGGGGGAGTCTTGAACCCTTTTTTCAAAAGGGTTCAAGGTAAGGTTATCTGAACATTTTGCCGTCGGCGAAAAGTGCGGCTGTACGGAGAGTTTTTTTGTGAAGTGCCTCAAAGCCCATTTGCTTATCGAGAGCACCCGTCAGATAAAAGGGATTGAGATAATTCTCGCTGTCGGCGCAGAGTGTGCACTCTATTATCACACAGCCGAATTCATATTTTGTTTCTACCGAGCGGATCATCGGTCTTATATCGACATCCTTTTCGCCCTTTTTGGTCTTCTTTGTTACAACAAGAGGGCCGTAAAACAAAGTTTCTGCAACTTTTGCCGCCTCCTCGGTACGGTCGCCGTAATCAAGGCAGATACGGTAGCTTGCATATTTAACATCTGTAAATTTACTTTCCGCCTCATAAACGTCGAGTATTTTCATATCGGCGGGCAAATTCCTTCCGAGGTTTTCCATCACCGCTTTACAGTCGACGTCGCACTCGGTTTTAAGGTCCATAAACTCATACACGCTCTCGATACCGATCGAAAGAGGGAGTGCAAAATTTATCTTCATGTGGGGATTAAACCCCTCGGAATAGATCATTTTCACCTTTGCACGGCGGAGGGCTGTCTGCATGGTACGGAGCAGGTCCAAATGCGAAATATACTGTAATTTACCTGTTTTTTCAAACATTACTCTTACTGTTTTTGTTGCACCACGTCTTTTCACCTCCCAGACAGTTTGCACCGCAAGCCGAGCATTTTTCGCGGCAATTTGGTGTAGTCTTTGATTCGTGCGCCTTTGCGTTTTCTCTCAGCAAAAACTCTTTTGTCACGCCGATATCTATTATATCCCAGGGCAAGATCTCGTCCTTGCCGAATTCGCGGTTTGCATAAAAAGCGGGATCGATTCCGCACTTTTCGAACACGCTCATCCATTTTTCATAATCGAAATACTCGTCCCAAGCATCGAATTTCAGTCCCGCCTTATGCCCCTCAAGCATACAACGGCAAAGCTTTCTGTCGCCCCTTGCAAACACAGCCTCGAGCCTTGACACCTTGGCATCGTGATAGTTAAACTTGACCTTTCTGTCTGTTATTGTAGACAGGATGTACTGCTGCTTTTCGAGCAGAGTTTCCATATCCTCCTGCTTTTCCCACTGGAAAGCAGTAAAGGGCTTGGGGATAAAGCAAGCGGCGCTTATCGTCACCTTAGGAGCTTTTCCCTTAGGTCTGTCGGGATTTGCATAATAAGTATCGAGCACCCTCTTCGCAAGCGCGTTTATTCCGTCGAGGTCAGCATATTCTTCGGTAGGCAGACCCATCATAAAATACAATTTGACCTGAGTCTTTCCCGCCTTAAACGCAACGTCACAAGCGCGGAGCAGATCCTCCTCGTACAAATTCTTATTGATCGCATCGCGCAGTCTCTGCGTTCCCGCCTCGGGAGCGAACGTGATACCGCCCGTTCTTACGGTGGAGATCTTATCCATAAGCTCCTTTGTGAAGCTGTCGGCGCGGAGGGAGGGCAATGACAGGCTCACCATATTTTCGTCCGTCCATTTGAGCAGATCGTCGGTCAGCTGATCGATCTTCGAGTAGTCACTGATGCTTAGTGATACCAGCGATATTTCATCGTATCCCGTATTTTCAAACAGACATTTCGCCTGCTTATTCAGCACCTCGGGTGACTTTTCTCTGATCGGGCGGTAGATCATACCCGCCTGACAGAAGCGACAGCCTCTTATACAGCCTCTATACACCTCGATCATAGTTCTGTCGTGAACGGTCTCGATATACGGCATTACCAATTTATCGGGGAAATAGCATTTATCAAGATCTTTTATAATGCGCTTGCGGATCTTTGAAGGAATATCGTCATACACGGGAGTGTACGACCTAACGGTTCCGTCCTCGTTATAGTCGACCATATACAGAGAAGGCACGTAAAAGCCCTCTATCTTTGCCGCCTCGTGCAAAAATGCCTTTCTTGTATAAGTGCCGTTTTTCTTCATCTCTTTATAAAGCTCAACGACCTCGCACACAGCCTCCTCGCCCTCGCCTATAAAGAAAAGATCGAAGAAATCGGCAATGGGCTCGGGGTTATAACTGCAAGGACCGCCGCCTATAACGATCGGCATACTGTCATCCCTGTCTTTTGAGAGAAGGGGAATATTTGCGAGATCGAGCATATTCAACACATTTGAATAGCAAAGCTCATACTGCAAAGTGAATCCGACAAAATCAAATTCGGTCAGCGGATCTCCGCTTTCAACCGCCCACAGAGGAACGTTGTTTTTGCGCATTTCCGCTTCCATGTCCTCCCAAGGAGCATAAACTCGCTCGCACCAAACGTCATCAATTCCGTTCAGTACTCCGTAAAGTATACGGATCCCGAGGTTTGACATACCGATCTCGTAAGAATCGGGAAAGCAAAATGCAAATCGGGTATTTACCTTCGATTTATCCTTAACTGTCTGTCCGTACTCTCCGCCGATATATCTTCCCGGCTTCGATACCTTCGTCAATAAATTTTCAATATTCAACCTTTTCTCCTCCGAAATATGATCTTAAAAATCATAAAATCGGGAGGGAATGTTCTTCCCTCCCTCTTGTTTATACGTAGAATTTAGATATCAGATATACGGGAACCATCCAGAACACCTGGTACAAAGCAACGTAGAGCGACGGTATCGCCGTTATGCTGCTGAACATCAGGAAGAATGACATAAGAACAACGCTGAATGCTACCGACAATATCTTTGCGGTAATGTTCGTTCTGTTTGCAAAAAGCACTTTGGAGCAAAGAACAAACGCATTGAGCAACGATCTTGGGCTTCCCTTTGATACGATACCGCTGTTTGCCTCCTCCTGGGGCTCGGTCGCCTCCTCGAGGGTCTTGCAACGGAGTATTCTTACAGGATACTTGGTGATCTTGACCTTGCTTCCCAAAAGCTTGTCATCAATATTGGGGTCAAACGTCTTGATTCCTATACAGATTCCCGCCTTGTAAAGTCTTCTGAGTGCAAACTCAAAATCGGGATCGATAGTATACTGGATATACATCTTTGCGGAAACAACGTCATCACATACCATATACATAATGCTTGCGTCGCCGCTCGTTTCAAGGATGTCATCATCTGTATCCGATACGGGCAGATATCCGTGTGCCTTGAGATACGATGCCTTACCTATATATACATGGCTTCCGTCGATAAGCGACTCGATTCCATCCTTGGCAATCTCGATTATTTCCATATTGTCGGACTTGCCGAGCTCGTGGGTAGCGGTATCAAATACGTCCGCAAGGGGACCTCCGATAACCTTAAATACGCTTGCGGAATTGTAAAGGATCTTGTCAATTCGGCTATCGCCGTATACTTTTATGCTCTTGACCTTTACTCCGTAAGAGGGGAACACGTCTTTATCATCAAAAGAAAGTGTGCTTGCTTTTGAATACTCATCGAGCGATACATCACCGATGATCGCACTGTCATCCTCAAATGCCTTTTTGGATGCTCTGTAGAACGGCAAACTGAACGAAAGCAATGCACAGCAAGGAACCGCCACCAGAAATGCAAGATAAGCAAACGAGAACGCAGTCTTCGCGTCGTATACCACAGTCGATACTATAAAGAATACCAATCCCAATGCTATAGCAAGCGAAAGGAGTATGGTTATTATGGAATTGCTCTTGGAATAAGAGTTGATCCTTTCGGAAAAACCGTTTACAAATCCGGTCTTGCCGATCTTGAACATCGAAACCTCGTCTTCCTCTGCAAGATACTCACTGAACGCCTCGTTTTCGAGATTAGCCTCGCCACTCTCGACGGGAGTGATCGTATATTTGATGCGCTTCGATGCTACGATGTTAAAGCTGTATATCTCTCTTCTGAGATTGAAGTGATCGTAAATCAGAGTTACGAAAATAAAGATCACAACGGGGAACATATAAAGTGCAACGTCGGGATCGGTTTCACTTATAAAGCAATGAGCTATATGATAGAATGCAGATGCTATAACCACAGTCGCCGTAATGCTTTCGGGCAGAGGCTTCATCGCCCAAATCGCCTTGATACCGCGGCTGATCTCGGTCCATGCCACTGCTCCCGCCAAAACAAGGATCTGAAGGCTTCCGAGAATATAAACGACCGGATAGTTATTCTGATTCAAAGCCCCGGGCAGATTTCCGCCAAACGTAGAAAGGTTTTCGTATATAAGCGCAACAATCATGAGAAGGAAGCAAGCGGCAATCTTCAAAAGTCCCGTCTTGTGCATCTTTCTGTATGCTGCAAAAATATCTTTTTTCTGTGAAGGAGAGGTATATTCCTCTGCAATCTTTGCGATCTTTACATCTTTTTTATCGGTCTTGAGATATTCCTGAACGTCGAGGTCGAGCTGTGTTTCTATCTTCTGTGCCTCTTCCTCTCCAAACTTCTTTTTTACCTCATCTTCATCGCCGAAAGCAGATGCGATCCAAAGATCGGTCTCGTCATATTTTTCAGCCTTCTCGTTGTCGTCACTCAAAAGATTCTCAGAAGAAACGGCGTTGTCGTCATTTATTACATCGGCCGGGTCTTCGACATGCGGTCTGTCAAATATAAATGCCTCGGCCTCCTCAATGCTCTTCTGTAGGTCGTCCTCGGTCATACTAAAAGTAAGCTGTTCCGCCTCGACCACCGCGGGAGATTCGTTTTCTTTAAACAAATTATCGGTTTTTCTTGCTTTTCTGCCCTTTTTGATCATTCCGGGCTCGAATACATTTGTCTTGTCCGACGAATTTTCGATCAACACGGAATAAGCCTTCTCTGTGACAGGAGCAGGCTCCTCGGCTACCGGCTGTTCCTCATCCGGTGTAAGCTCCTCGGATGCCTCAAGCGCGGACTTTTCCTTAGATTCCTTGATAAGCAGTTCTCCTATCTTAATAGAAGTCTCCTCTAAGGCGATCTCATTTATATTTTCAAAAACGTTTTCCGATTCTTCTTCAACCGGTGTTGTCTCCTCAGTCAATTCTACAACAGGAGCAGCTTCCTCAACGACTTTTTCGGTATCTTCGTTAAAGATTTCTTCGGCTGTTTCTTCTTCAACCGCCTCTTCAACCGGTACTTTAACTGCCTTTTCTTTTTCGGGGAAGAATTTTCCGAAAAGCTTCGCAAGAATGTTTCTGCTCTCTTCTTCCTCGGGCTGTGCCTCGTCCTCTGCAACCTGCGCTTCTTCGTATTCTTCAACTAATTCTTCAGTAGCTTCTTCATTTTCTACGGTCTCTTCTGCAACCGCTATAAACTCTTCGGCCGCTTCTTCGGCTTCTGTCTGTGCCTCGACAGAATATTCAACGGTATCTTCTGCAACAGTCCCGAACACCTCTTCGGCTTTTACCTCTGACACCTCTGCCTCTTCTGCAGATTCCTCATCGACAACCTCTTCGGTCTTGAGCTCCTCTCCCGATTTAATGGAAGCAATAAGACTCTTTATCGTATCGGAAATGTTTGTCTTTCTCTTACGTACTGCGGGTTCTACCTCCTCAGCAGCCTCCTCAAGCTTTTGAACCTCATCCTCGTCAGAAGCTTCAATTTCAACTGCTTCGTCATCATTTCCCGATCCAAGCTCTTGGTTTTCGCTTTTCTCCGGCTCTGATGCATCACCGTCTCCGTTTCCGGTGTTCTGCTTCAAATTCAATTTAAGCCTTCTTATAAGCTCGTCTGCCGTCATGGGTGTATTTTCCTCGGCCTCTTTATTGGGAGTATTCACTTCAAGTTCGTTTAATTTTTCGTTATCCATACCCTGTTACCCCTATATCTGATTATTCGTTCCGTCATTATTAATCAACAATTGCGCTGTCTTGCCGCTTCGCACAGTATTACTGCGGCAGCCGCCGCTACGTTGAATGAATTTACCTTGCCGTACATCGGAATCGATAAAATAAAATCACTCTTATCAAGCAACAGCTTTGATACGCCCTTGCCCTCGCTTCCGAGCACGATCGCCGCGCCGCAGGTAAGGTCCTGCTCGTAGAATTTTTCTCCGCCCGCCTCAGCGGCAAATATCCAAAGCCCCTTTTCCTTCAGCTCATCTACTGTAGCCGCAAGATTTGTGACCTTGGCGATCCTTATATGCTCCATCGCACCCGCGGATGCCTTTGATACAACCTGTGTCAGCATAGCACCCTTTCTCTTGGGTATTATTAACCCGTGAGCACCTGCACATTCAGCCGCCCTCATCAGTGCGCCGAGATTGTGTGGGTCTTCTATTCTGTCGGCAATCACAACAAGCGGCTTCTCGCCCCTTGATTCCGCGTATTCTATTATATCGTCAACGGTGCAGTATTCCTTTTCTGCCGCAAACGCTGCGATTCCCTGATGGTTTATACCGCCCGAAATTCGATCTAATTTCGCCTTTTCGCATTCGACAACGGGAATCGATCTGCTTCTTGCCTCAGCTATCAGACTGGTTATGGAACCCGTCCTTTCGCCCTTTTGAACAAAGATCTTATCTATATCTCTGCCCGCAGCAAGCAGCTCTCTAACCGAATTTCTGCCCGCAGTTACGTTCTCAGCATCTTCGTATCTGTCGGTTTCTTTTTCTCTACGGAAGCCTTTTTCGTTTTTCATCTATCTATGCCTCGTCTGTATAATTACACACTTCACCTAATTATATATAGTTATTATAACACATAATATTTCGTTTGTACATATTTTTTTTGCATTTTACCTATTTTTTTCTAAAATCTTTTTGTTTTCTCGAAATAATGACATATAAAGCAAAAAAGCTACACAAATAAGTGTAGCCTTTTATCTGACATATAAATCTATTTATGTAAACAAAAATCGACTTACTGCTGATCCTTCATAGCTGCAAAGCATTCGCTGCAGTATACGGGTCTGTCATTGCTGGGCTGGAAAGGAACCTTAGCTTCTTTTCCGCAGTTTGCACATGTTGTTGTGAACATCTCTCTGTTAGCCTTTGTAGCCTGCTTTCTTGCATCACGGCAAGGCTTGCATCTCTGGGGCTCGTTCTGGAATCCTCTCTCTGCGTAGAATTCCTGTTCACCTGCAGTGAAAACGAACTCCTGTCCACAGTCTTTGCAAACTAATTTCTTGTCTTCGTACATTGTTTTTCCCTCGCTTTAAAAATTTGGATAAAATATATGTATTCCCCGTACTTCGGGGTTAATACCGCTCTTAATCACGGAGTTTTTTCAGTTTTTTCTTTGCTCTGAACAATGCGTTATCTATATTTTTTTCCGACCTGCCCAAAGCTTCCGCAATTTCTTTATACGACTTGTTTTGCAAGTACAGACTGAATACCGACCACTCAAACCGGCTCAAAACAGCCTCTATCTTTTTTTCTATCTGCTCGGCATCCTCTCTTTCGAGAAATCCGTATACCGGCTCAATATACCCCTTTTCCTTTTCAACCCTCTCCGAAGTCTTTTTCGCCTTCGTAGAGGATGCTCTCAAAAGAGATACCAGCCTGTTTCTTATGCATATCTTGGCGTAATAACCGAATCCAACAGGGCTTTCGGGATCATAACTCATAACCGCCGAATAAAACGCCAGATTAGCTTCCTGAATAAAATCGTCTACAGTGTGAAGAACTCCACCATCTTTGGCGGCATATCCCTTACCCATACTCTCTATCAAGGGCCTATACATCACGGCAAGATCGGCAAAAGCCGCTTCGTTTCCCGACCGCGAAAGAGCTATCAGCGATTCTAATTCTTTGTCCACCCAATACCTCTATGCATACAAATATGTATTGTCATTATACCACTAAAAAACTATTTGTCAATAGTTTTTTCACAATTATATTTCAATTTGACAACAATATTCGTGAAAATTGTACAAATTTTTTGTTATTTTCTGTTTTTTTGCTCAATCCATCAAATAATCGACTTCGCCGGACAACAGCGCAAGAATGCCCTTGTATATAAATTCGGGATGCGAATCAAAATTATACAAAGCACGGTCAAGCTGCTTCTGTGTGTCGTAAATTATCTTCAGCGACATGATCTCGCCGTCGTTGTTTGCTATCTCACAGCACATTTCATACTTCCCGCGTGACAGCTCCCGTCCCGACGAAAGCATCCTTGTTCCTTGTTTCTTAAAAGAAAGGAGACGGAGCGCACTCTTCATTGCTCTCTCCTTTACGCTTGAAAGCAATCTTCCATTCAACGTCACGGCTATATGCTTTCCCTTTTCGGTTATACTTATCATATTTTTCGACTGCTCGTCTCTCTCTTCCATTTCGACGTTCCCTGCACTGAGCAGCTCATCAAACGATTCTAAAAAATCAAAAGATGTTATGAATCCGTCCTGTACGCACATATCGTGCAAAACGCCATATTCCAGAGGATAGCCTATGCTGTTCAAAATATACAGCACAAATATTTTCTTATCGTCTTTGTCGGTAAGCATATCGTCTCGCCTTTCATCTTTTTAAAATTCAAACAGCCGGGAGCTTTCCGCCCCGGCTGTTTTATTACTGAAAAATCACTCTTGTTCTTCCTTAGCCAATTCTTCAACGTTTGTATATTTCTCGTAATTGGAGAGCTCTGCCTTCTTCATTATGGGGCAACCATAGTAGTCGAACTTGAATCCGGTGAACTTCTTGCTTGATACGTAAGCATTCTGCAAAGTTACCAGAGGCGCTACAGGTGCATCCTCGATAAGGATAGCCTCTGCCTCATGGAGATATTGTGTCTTTACTTTTCTGTCAAGCTTTTCGTTGTATGCCGCATCGATCTTTGCGTTATAAGCTTCGCTGTTGTAACCGGTTACGTTGGGCTTGAGATCCCATCCGCCGTTCTGGTTGTCACGGTCGGTAAGATCAAGTGCTGTTCCGGAATAACCTACCGCAAAGTTTGCAAGTGTTCCGAATGCATCTGTGGAATACATCTGAAGGTCGATCGCTGCTACGTCAAACTCGCCCTTTTCAAATGCACGTTCAAACTCGTCTACGTATACCTCGTATTCGTTGGCGGTCATCTTCTTGGTTATGGTCATCTTCTTAACCGTTACGTTAAAGCCGAGATCTTTCCATACGCCCTTAGCATAGTTTGCTATAGCTACGTCAACGTCGTTGTCTCTTACCATAATGGTAAAGTCCTTGCTTTCAAGCTTAACGTTCTTGAGAAGAGCCTTTGCACCCTCAACGTCACCCTTTGTGTTAATGAGGTCGCCGCCCTCTTCTCTAAAGCTGTTCTTTCTGGAGGTATTGAATACACCCTCGGTAATAAGACCCGTTGCGGGTTCTGCAAATACTACGATGTCTGCAATCGCCTCTCTGTCAAGAGCCATCGAAAGCGCCTGTCTTACTTCCTTGCTTGCGAAAATAGGATTGGTTGTGTTGAAGTAGTATGTGTGTACACTCTGCATATCAACGGTCTTCGCCTTGGACTCATATTCTTTTCTAAGCTCAAGTGCGATCTCAGAGTTGTAGAACACTTCGCCGTTGTTGTATGCCTCCATCTGTTCCTTTGCATCGGCTCTCAGGTCGATGTACAAACGATAAGGTGTAACGGATACATCCTCGTCATCCTCTAAAGGATCACGGTAATAATAAGAGTTACGCTGGAGAGCCATCTTCTCGGTAGGAGTAAACGAACGTACAGCGAAAGGACCGTTACTTACCATGATAGCAACGTTGGATGCCCACTGGTCTGCCTTGCTGAGAATATCCTCGCGGAGAGGTACCAGGAAGGGAGACGCAAGATTTTCGATAAACAAATCGTAGTCGATAGGTCCTTCGAAGTAGATCTCGAACACCTTTGTGTCGATAGGATAAAGACCAACGTCGTCGGGAGAGCAGTCGCCCGCCTTATAAGCCTTCGCGTTCTGAATATCAAAAAGCAAAGGAGCTGCAGTGCAAGTAAACTCGGGGTCGAGTATTCTCTTCCATGCAAATATAAAGTCGTCAACAGTTACGTCTCTGCCGTCACTCCAGCCGGTCTTCTTAAGAGTAACACGCATCTTGTAAACGTTGTTTTCTTTATCTTCGATGATCTTGTAACTCTTACAAAGGTCCTTCTTTACCTTTCCGTCCGAGCCAATCGTAAACAGACCGTCATAAATCATACCCATGATCTTTGTAGCTGCATCATCGGTATAAGCATAAATCGGGTCAAAGTTATAAATTTTTGACGTCATGTAGGTTCTGACAATAGCACCCTTGTCCTCGGGATCTTTCTCTTCACAGCCCGCCATCATCGACAAAGCCATCAGAAGACATAACACAAGTGCCAATAATCTTTTCATTAAGTGAGCCCCCTCATTAGAATTGTAATTTGTTGTATTATAGGTTGCGCTGTTTTCTATTCAAAAAAGAAATATCATTTCCTTATTTGTTCGCCTAAAAAAGCACACCGAACACCGTCTAATTTTAACACATATTCATGTTTTTATCAACGGTATTCCGCACCTTTTTTCAACTTTTAGCCATTTGCACAATTAGCAACCGTGTTTTTGGCTATTTCGCACAACAATATACTATTATCTGTATAATTATAATACATATTCGAAAAACTTTCAAGTGTTTTTTAAATAGTTTTATTATTTTACATATTTTTTTCACAAATGCAGATAAATATAATACAAAACACGTGAAAAAAGGGGCTATTTTTTATGAATAATCAAAAATATATCCGCACAGACCTTGCTTCGGAATGTGCCGCCATCGATGCGTGCACCTCTCTTCCCGGAATATCACACACAGAAACCCACACGGACTTTGGCGAAATTTCTATAATAAACATTCTTGACAAAAACGGCGAAAAGCTGTTAAATAAACCGATCGGCAGATACGTCACCGTATCTTTTCAAAATATTCTCTCTCTTTCCGAGGAAACCTCCGACAGTCTTATAAGCACCGTCTCCGAGCATATCCGCAGCTTCACTCGACGCCTCGTTCCGAAAAAACAAAAACTAACCGTCCTGATCGTCGGTCTCGGAAACAGATACATTACCTCGGATGCGGTAGGCCCTCTTACGGTCAACAACATAACTGTCACCCGACACATCAAAGAAAAAAACAATAAGATCTTTGAGCTTCTCGGTCAGCAAACTGTTGCCGCGGTTGCCCCGGGGGTACTCGGTCAAACGGGAATCGAGACCGTTGAGATCATAAAAGGTGCCGTCGACACGGTCAAGCCCGATATTGTCATAGTCATCGATGCACTTGCCGCAAAAGACGTGAGCCGTCTTGCCGCCACTATTCAAATCAGCGATACGGGTATTTCTCCCGGCTCGGGAATCGGAAACGACCGCGAAGCGCTAAACGCCGAAACCTTGGGAGTACCTGTTGTCGCACTCGGAGTGCCAACCATGGTAAGCTCGGCTACTCTTGTTTACAACGCACTGGAAAAAGCAGGCATTACACAGATAAGCGGCGAGTTGACGAAAGTGCTTGACGAAGGAGTTAGTTTTTTTGTTACGCTGAACGAAACCGATGCCGTCGTCAACTCGCTTTCTCATATACTTGCAGAAAGCATCAATAAGGCCTTTTCTATATAAATCCGCCTATCGCCTTTGTTTAAAGCGGCAATTGGTTTAAATTCCGTTCTCTACGTATAACGAAGCGGCACAATTTAAGCCTCCCCTTTGGGTAGCGAAGCGGCGGCGAGGGAGTGAATGACAGTCCGGTGGACTGGAAAAAGGGTTCCCCGAAACGCACGAAGTAAGTTTTGGGGGTTCCCGTGGTAGGGGTTCCCCGAACCGAGCTTGTCGAGGTTTGGGGGTTCCCGTATAAGCCGAGCCTGCCCTCCGCCTCAGCGAGACGGTGGATCGCCGCTGTACAAATATGAGGTAAAATATTACATTGGCGGCGAGACGGAGGGAGAGAAAATAACAAAAAGCCTGCGCCAATAATAATTGTACAGACTTTTGATCACAACGAGTATGAGTTCCCACAAAAGACTAATTTTCAAACCTTTTCCCACTATAGAAG
Organism: Clostridia bacterium; assembly: GCA_017441005.1. Taxonomy (GTDB): domain Bacteria; phylum Bacillota; class Clostridia; order Oscillospirales; family CAG-272; genus RGIG1995. Next base: position 12,344 of record JAFSAM010000001.1, read on the forward strand.
CTATTTACTCTTCAAAACCCTCTCCGATTCTCGATAGGATGGACAGATATCCAGAAGAAGCTTGTAAAAGTCTTTGCCGTGCCCTTTGACCTTCAGATGGGCAAGCTCGTGATAGATTGTCGCTTCAATACATTCTATAGGCTTTGCCGCAAGCCAAAGCGAAAGCCATATACGCTTTTCTTTTACGTTACAGCTTCCCCACCGAGTCGACATATCGCGTACCCGCCACTCGTTCGCAAAAAGCCCGCATTCGTTCTGACACTTCTCGGTAACGTCGGGCAATATCTGCAAAAGCAGATCGCGATATAACTCTATAAGCCGTTTTTTTACAGCACTCTCACTTGTGTCATCCCCCACGCACAGCACAAGAGAGCCGTTTTCGAAATAATATCCGTTTTTTCTTTCGGTGTTAAGACGCAAAATATAATCTTTACCAAACACGGAGATCTTTTCCCCGTCAGAAAGCTCATTTTGTTTGCTCTTATTCTTTTCCGCCGTAGCCTTTATCCAATCCTCCCTCGATTTCACAAGCTCTATTATCTCGCTTTCGGGCATACGAATCGGGGACGAAACGGCTATTACACCATCTTTCACTCGGATATACAAATTCTTTATTCTTTTTCGGTTAATAACAAGCTCCATACCGAAAACGTAAAGCTTTTCCAAAATAATTCCCTCTTTTTCTTGACAAAAATTAATATAATCAATATAATATGTACGTACCAGACGGTGCGTTCGCGCGATATCATGCCGAAAGGTCTTATCGCGAGGAAAGTCCGGGCTTCATAGGGCAGGATAACGGATAACATCCGCCGGAGGCGACTCCCGGGAGAGTGCAACAGAGATATACCGCCTTTATACTTAATGTATAGAGGTAAGGGTGGAAAGGCGAGGTAAGAGCTCACCTTGCTCTATGGTAACATAGAGGAAATGTAAACCCTATCCGAAGCAACACCGCATAAGGGTAAGACAGCAATGTCGGCGGCGGCCCGCCGTATACTCTTGGGTGGCACGGGTTTTTACCCGAAGCTTGTCGGTAACGCCAAGCGAAGATAGATGAACGCGGTCAAGCTTTATGCTTTTCACAGAACCCGGCTTACAAGTCTGATATATTTTTTTAAAACAAAAACCCTTTTTGTGTAAAAAAGGGTTTTTTGCTTTGCAAAAAATTACTATCTTTGGCTGTCCATATAGTTTTGCAGAATTATCTGTGCCGAAAGGGTGTCGACGACTCCCTTTCTTTTTTTACCCCTGGTGTTTGTCTCGTTCAAAAACTGATGAGCCGCCATAGTGGTGCATCTTTCGTCAAAGAGCACTACCTGAAGTCCCGTTTTTTCTTTTAGTCTTTCAGCAAGCTTTTTGACCTTTTCGGACTTCGGACCGAGAGTACCGTTCATATTTACGGGGTGCCCCAATACAATTTTGCCGACACCAAGCTCTGCCGCTTTTTCGGCAATTTTATTGATCAGTCTGTTTATGTCTCGTTCTTCGATATTACCGATTCCGTTTGCAAGAAGCCCCAAAGCATCGCTGACCGCAAGACCCGTTCTTGCTTCGCCGTAATCGATTCCAAGTATTTTTTCTGCCATATTTTTCTCCGTCAGTTAAGCTTATTGCACTCGACGACACCCTCAATTATTATGTCGCACCACGTATTAACGTCAGCAAAAACTTCATCTTTGTTTGTTCCGTTTACAAGATTATGACGAGCTCCTTTGTAGAGCTTTATGGAAAGATTTTTGATCTCTGCATCCTGCATAGACTTGTAAAGCTCGTCGATATCCTGTCCGTTACTCCCGACAGGATCGTTTTTACCGCTCATCAAAAAGACCGGCAGACTCTGCGGGATCTCGTTTACCCAATCGGGACTTGAAACACTTTGGTAGAGTCTAAGCAGATCTGTATATCCGTATGCAGTAAGCTCGAAATTGCAAAGCTCGTCATTTTGCAAATCAATTCCGATATCGGGATCGCTTGAAAGCCATGCGTTCGGCTTTTTTTCGTTAAAAGCAGTATCAAAGCCCTTAAAAAGCTTCTTTTTGAAAGAAGGCTTGTGCGCCTTTCCTCCCCCGAATTTCGCCTTAAGCTCGGTAAGAATAATATCTTTTTTTACCGAATAGCCGTTTCCGACAGTCCCCGAAATGATCGCTCCGTCAATATCTCTTCCGTGATCGATCATATAGTCGCGAAGCACCAGACTTCCCATACCGTGACCGAACATGATATAGGGCAAGCGTCTGTATTTTTTTCGCATAATAAGACGCAATTCCTCGACGTCTCGGCTAAAATACTCGCACCCGTTTTTGTCGCCGAAATATCCGAGTCCTTCTTTTGTTTTGACACTCTTTCCGTGTCCGCGCATATCTGCTCCGCAAACGACAAAACCGTTGTCACAAAGTACTGACGCAAAATGCTCGTATCTTTCGGTGTATTCAAACAATCCGTGAAGAATGTGGAATATTCCCTTGGGTGTTTGATCGGGCGTGTATACGTAATATGCTATTTCGGTCTCCTTGTCGGGAGAAACAAAGCTTTTGGTTTCCTTCGTGTAAGCCATTTTATATCCTTTCAAATATGTTATAAGGCGGTACAAGATGCACCGCCCTTTTTTCTTTTAATTAAGATTCACGCCAAGTCTGTCGGCAAATCTGACGACGTCGTCTCTTGTGGGAACAGCCTCGTATGTTCCCTCTCTCGATACCATGATCGCCGCCGCAAGGTTTGCATATCTGCACGCGGCTTTTATATCACCGCTCTTCAGATATTCCGCCGTCATAGCAGCGGTAAACACGTCACCCGCGCCTGCTCCGTCGACAAAGGTGGTATCATAAGACGGAACAACGTCATAATAGCTTCCGTCGTAGATAAAGCAACCTCTCTCGCCAAGCTTCAAAACTATATATTTCGCCTGAAGCTTTGTGGAAAGAGCCATACAGGCATTAAGACTGTTTTCGGGAGTACGCGGATAGATTCCGGTATAGTTAAATACCTCTTCCTCGTTTGGAGAAAAGATCTCGACGTTTTCGAGCTTTTCCAAAGCAAGCTCCATCTTTCTCGGACCTGCATCGATAAACACGGGTACTCGTCTGAGCGCCGCCATTCTTGTGGATGCAATTATCTCCCTGTCGGGCAGATCAAACTGCAGATAGAGAGCATCGGGATAGCATAGAAAAGCACTCTCCACCTCGTTTCTGCCGAAGTTTGAATTCGCCCCGGGAAACGCGATCGTTCTGTGTGTGCCGTCTGCTTCGTTGACCGTAACGAGAAAACCCGTGGGTTCCTCGGGATCTCTTGTCATATATCGGGTGTCCACTCTGCATCTGTCATAGTAGTTTATGAGAGTTTCGCCGTTTTCATCGTTACCTATCCTTGCACAAAAGACAGACCCCACCGAATGTGCCGCCAATGTAACTGCGGCAAGACCGCCGATGCCGCCGGGGGCATAAGCATAGTCCGTTCCCTTCACCGTTCTACCGGCAGAGGGCAAAGACGTGATATTCATCACCATCTTCATTTCGGCTTTGCCCATCGTCAATACCGTTTTGTTAAACAATCCCCTGTACCTCTTTTTTAAGTGTACTTTTGATCAATAGTTGAATTCCTGACCGTTATGTCTGATAGTAACCTTGTTTTCGCCGCTGTCGCTTGCCTCTACTCTGCCGACGATCTTAGCTTCAATGCCGTATTTTTCGGCAGTCTTGATCATAAAGTCAGCGTCCTCAGGAGAACAGTAGAGCTCGAGTCTGTGACCCATATTGAACACTCTGTACATTTCGGCGGGTGCAATATCGGAGTTTTCGGCAATCGCCTTGAACAACGGAGGAACATCAAAAAGATCATCCTTGATGTAGTGGAGTCCGATACCGAAATTCTTGCACTTAACCTGACCGCCGCCGGTGCAGTGTACCATACCGTGTACAGCCTCGCGCTTTGCAGTGAGTATTTCTTTTACAATAGGCGCATAGGTTCTTGTGGGAGAAAGGATCGCATCGCCCACAGTAACGTTTGTGCCGGGAAGAATATCGTTGAATTTGAAAGCACCGCAGTATACCTGCTCGTCGGGAATGGTGTTTGAGTAGGTCTCGGGGTATTTAGAGGCATACTCGTGAGCAAGGAGAAGGTGACGTGCCGCAGTAAGTCCGTTTGAACCCATACCTGCGTTGTATTTATCCTCATAGATCGCCTGACCCGAGGATGCAAAACCGACGATCACGTCGCCCGCTTTAATGTTGTCACAATTGATGACTTGATCCCTTCTAAGTCTTACAAAGAAAGTGGAGTCGACTATAAGTGTCGAAACAAGGTCGCCGACGTCGGCTGTCTCGCCGCCGCACATGGTAATGTCAACACCGTACTTACGCATTTTTTCAACGAATTCGGTATAGCCCTTGATAACGCCCGCAACAGCCTTGCCGTCTACACGGTGAGCGTTTCTGCCGATCGTATTTGACATAATAAAGCCCTCTGTAGCACCGACACAGAGAAGGTCGTCAAGGTTCATTACCATAGAATCCTGGGCAATGTCCACAAATGCTCCGTAGTCGCCCGTTTCCTTAAATTTTATGTATGCAAGAGAGGATTTTGTACCCGCTCCGTCGGCATGCATTGCGGCACAGTAGTTTTCGTCACCCGTCGAATCGGGCATAAGTGTGCAGAATGCGCCCTTAAAAACGCCCTTATCAAGTGACTTGACCGCGTTGTGAACGTCTGTTTTTTCGGCAGATACACCTCTCGACAAATATGCTTCGCTCATTTTGTATGTCCTCATTTCCGCCGCATAAAAAAGCAAATGCGGCACATTAATCTATAATTATCTATATTATAACACATTATTCCCTATCTTGCAAGTACAAAAAATATTTTTTTGACAAGCGTAACCTTTGGCATCAAAAAGCTGTGTATATTGTTAGAGGTGACCCGCAAATTGCGCGTGTCTCTTGAAATCAATAAAGCAATATGGTATAATGAAAAAAAGCAAGTATCAAAAGGAGAATAACGATATGACAGGAAAAAGCAAGTGTAAGATACTGAAAGACATACGCCGTGAAATAGCAAAACAAAACGATATCGATCTTGTTATCGACGAATGCAAATTCAAGGGAGACTGTCTCGGAACCTGCCCGAAATGCGAAGCCGAGGTGCGTTATCTTGAAAAAGAGCTTGAAAAGCGCAGATCGCTCGGCAAGACCGTCGCGATCGCAGGCCTTGTCACCGCCCTTGCTATCCCCCTTTCGAGCTGTGAGCTTTTGGACCGCGTAAAGCCCGCGGTAATGGGAGAAATGCCCGCAATTGAATCAACCGCGGATATCAATGATTTGCCAACGGCAGGAATACCGCCCGCTCCCCCAAAAACGGAAAATACGGGAGACAGCACCGAGGACGAGATACTTCAGGGCAAATTCGGCATTGAAAGCGAAAGCGGAGAAGACGGGGAATTTACCGATATCCCCGGAGAGGTCGCCGCAACATCGGGCGAACCCGAAAAAGTGGAACTGCTCGGTGACGTTGCATTCCCCTACGTAACAACCGAAGAAGAGAGCGAGCAAACACCGGAAACGACCGCGCCTGCCGACAATTAAGCCATGGAAAAAAGCGACATAATTACAGCTCCGATAGTCACTTATGCACGGCACAGGATACAGTCCGACGGAGACGGCGTGACCACACTCGTTTGCTTTCACGGTTGCCCCTTGAGATGCAAAATGTGCATCAACCCCTTCTCTTACGAAAGCGACACGAAATACACTCAAATGACACCGTCTATGCTGTATGAAAAGCTGAAGATCGATAATCTCTATTTTCTCGCCACGGGCGGCGGAGTGACCTTTGGCGGCGGAGAACCCCTTTTATACCCCGGTTTTATTATGGAATTCCGAAATATTTGCCCAAAAGAGTGGCGAATCGGAATAGAGACATCCCTCAACGTTCCTTGGAAAAACGTCGAAAAGGTCATTGACTCGACCGACTTTTTCGTAATAGATACAAAGGACACAGATCCCGATATCTATAAAGCCTACACCGGAAAAGACAACACACAAATGCTTGATAATCTAAAAAAACTCGTCGGGATTTTCCCTATCGATAGCATAACGGCAAGAGTCCCCCTAATCACAAATTACAACACAAAGGAAGACAACGAAAGATCGATAGAATTATTAAAAAATATCGGGGTCAAAAAAATCGATTCTTTTAAATACATTGACCCCAAAAACAGGCTCAACCTTTTCAAATAAATAACAAAAAATCGCAGACCGTTTCTTTTACATACGTTTGTTTGATACGGTCTGCTTTTTTTGTTTTTATACATTCTCGCAAAAACTACTATCCCAAAACGGTGAAAAAAACGTGAAAAAAAGCGCAAAAACGGTGATATTTTTTGCGAAAAGTGGTTAATTTTTTGTAAATAGTGTTGATATATTATCGGAACTTATATATAATATATTAGTATGCACATTTTGAGCACAATCCGGATCGAAGGTGATTTGTACGAACAAGACAGAACTATACAAGCAGTCAATAAAAAATAAACGCATTTCGGTTTGCGGAATCGGAATCAGCAATCTTCCGCTTATAGATTTCCTACTCTCTGCGGGAGCGTTGGTGACCGCACGCGACATGAAGGAAAAAGATACCCTCGGCAATATAGCGACAGAGCTTGAGGCAAAGGGGGTTACACTCGTTTGCGGAAAGGAATACCTTGATAATATTGACGACGAGATCATCTTCCGCACTCCCGGTCTCCGATACGACAAGCCCGGCTTCACTGAAGCCGTCAAAAAGGGTGCTTTGCTTACAAGTGAGATGCAAGTATTCTTCGATCTCTGCCCATGCACAAAGATAGGTATCACCGGCAGTGACGGCAAAACCACCACGACCACCTTGATCTCCGAGATATTGAAGGCATCGGGCAAAAAAGTGTGGCTCGGCGGCAATATAGGCAGACCGCTTCTCCAAGACGTCGACAAAATGACAAAGGATGATTTTGCCGTGATCGAGCTTTCCTCGTTCCAGCTTCACACGATGAAGTCATCTCCCGAGATTGCGGTCGTCACAAACATCTCCCCCAATCACCTCGACTATCACACCGACTATGCCGAATATATTGACGCAAAAAAGAACATCTACAAAAACAGAACAGACATCACCTTGGTCACAAATCTCGAAAATGAGATCACCTGCAAAATGGCGGATGAGTGTCAAGTCTCGACCCTCTTCTTTTCAAGCAAAAAAGATTGCGACATTTGCGAAAAAGACGGTATCATCCACGTAAACGGCGAGCCCATACTCAAAACTTCCGACATCCTCCTTCCCGGCAGACACAACGTCGAAAACTATATGGCAGCCATCGGTGCCACCTACAGATTTGCCGACAAGGAAGCATTCAAAAAGGTTGCAACCACTTTCAAGGGTGTCGAACACAGACTCGAATTTGTTGCCGAGAAAAAAGGCATAAAATACTATAACGGCTCGATAGACTCCACTCCCACCAGAACGATAGCGGCGCTTAACGCGTTTACTCACAGCGACCTTGTCGTTATTTGCGGAGGGTATGACAAGAATCTCGACTATGCCCCCCTCGCACCCGTTATGGCAAAAAAAGCAAAGGCAGTTATTCTGACGGGTGCCTGTGCGGAAAAAATCAAAAAAGCATTCGACGAATGCGATGAGTTCATGAAAAGCAACGTAACCGTCAAGGAAGAGGCAGACTTCGAAAAAGCCGTACTCCTTGCCTCCGAAACGGCAGAAAACGGCGACACGGTACTCCTCTCCCCCGCCGCCGCAAGCTTCGACAGATTTAAAAACTTTGAGATCAGAGGAAAATACTACAAGGAAATCGTCCTGAACAAGATTTAAGGTTAACTATGGTTATATCGGAAAAATTACTGAAATTGGCAGAAGAAGCCGAAGATGCTTTGAAAGAAAAATTCAAGCATTTTGACAGAGTTTCTTTCATAAACACAAAAAAGGTGCTTGATGCATTCCGCGAGGAACGTGTCGCTGAGGCTATGTTTGCGGGCTCAAGCGGCTACGGCTACGATGACCGCGGCAGAGACACCCTTGACAGAATTTATGCAAAAGTGTTCAACAAAGAAGCCGCCCTTGTACGTCACACGCTTATCTCGGGCACACACACGCTTTCGACAGGTCTTTTCGGTCTGTTGCGCCCCGGTGACGTTATGCTATCGGTTACGGGAAAGCCCTACGACACCCTCGACGAAGTCATAGGAATCAAGGATGACGGACAAAACAACGGAAGTCTAAAGGACTTCGGTATTATCTACAAACAGATAGACCTCACCCCCGACGGCAGGATCGACATCAAAAAAACGGTAGATATTCTAAAAAAAGAAAAAATAAAAGTGGTATACATTCAGCGTTCAAAGGGCTACCTTGACCGTCCCACCCTTCCCGTATCGGAAATGGACGAGCTCTATAAAGCGGTCAAAGGCGTGTCCGATGCCTATGTTTTCGTAGATAACTGCTACGGCGAGTTTGTCGAAGAAAAAGAGCCCGATGCTGACGTGATCGCAGGCTCGCTCATCAAGAATCCGGGCGGCGGCATGGCGGAGACGGGCGGATATCTTGCCGGAAGTGCCCGGGCGATCGAGCTTATTTCCTACAGACTTACGTCTGTCGGAATAGGAAGCGAGGCCGGCTGCACGCTCAACACTATGAAAAGTATGTATAAAGGCTTTTTCTACGCCCCCCATACAACGGCTCAGGCATTGAAGACAGCAGCCCTTGCGGCATACATTTTTGACAAGCTCGGCTATTACACAAATCCCAAATGGAACGATGACAGATACGATATAATCCAAGCTATCCACATGAAACGCGGGGACAAGCTCTGTGCCTTCTGCCGCGGCATTCAGGCAGGCTCTCCTGTCGATGCCTACGTAACCCCCGAGCCCTGGGACATGCCCGGCTATTCGGACGCCGTCATTATGGCGGCAGGCACGTTCACTCAAGGTGCTTCCATCGAGCTTTCGGCAGACGGCCCGATGAAGGAGCCCTATATCGCCTATTTCCAAGGCGGTCTCACCTATGAAAGCGGAAAAGTCGGTATACTTTCCGCGGCTTCACAGGTTATTGAAAACTAAAAAAACAAAACGTTTGAGAGGAATAAAGTTATGAAAAAAGCAGTTGCATTACTTATGATCTTGGCTATGTCTCTGACACTTCTTTGCGGATGCGGAGGCGATTCTCCCGCACAGGCTCCCGAGGGAATGAAAGCGCTTGAAAGCACGGACAAGCTTGAATACAATATATATGTCCCCTACGGCTGGACACAGGATCTTTCGACCGGTGCTGTAAGCGCATACGCCGGCTCCTCCGACCTTTCCAGTATTGTTATGACCCAGTACACTTACGATACACAGGAAGCAAAAGACCTTTTGGAATACACAAACAACTACACAGATGAGCTTTCAAAGACATTTACCGATTTTAAATTGGCTGAAGACTCTCCCTTAGGTACCACCCTCGACGGACTTCCCGCATACAAGATCGAATACACAGGTAAGCTTGCAGGTAAAGAATATAAATTTATGCAAGTAATATGTCTGAAGGGCGGAGCTACCATCTATTTCTTCACCTACACCTCGCTCAGCACGGTATACGATTCACACCTTGACGACGTAAATAAGATACTCGACAACTTTGATTTCAAATAATATTCAATGGAAAAAATGATATATCTCGACAACAGTGCCACGACCCCTCTTTGCGAAAACGCAAAGAAAAAGATAAGCGAGGCTATGGAAGTATTCGGAAATCCCTCTTCCCTTCACAGTGTCGGCTTCGAGGCAGAAAAGCTTAAGGAAAATGCAAGAGACAGCATATACAAAGCACTCGGAGTACGCAAATTATCGGGAGACCGAATCATCTTCACAAGCGGAGGTACCGAGGCAAATAACCTTGCTATTTTCGGATGTATCCGTTCGAAGCCTGCATTTAAAGGCAAAAAGATCGTAACAACAGACAGTGAGCATCCTTCTGTTCTGACCCCCTTCAAAACGCTTGAGCAAGAGGGCTACAGAGTCGAATACCTGCCCACAAACGGCGGAAAAGTCGACATAGAAGACGTAAAAAAAGCCGTCGACAAGGACACTGTATTCATATCCGTCATGGCGGTAAACAACGAGACGGGTGCCGTTTATGATATCGAAAACATATTCAAAACCGCCAAAAGCATCAATCCCAATATCACTACTCACTGCGACTGCGTTCAGGGCTTTATGAAGATACCCTTCTTCCCCTCAAAAATGCACGTCGATATGTGTACGATAAGTTCACACAAGATACATGGGCCCAAAGGCTGCGGTGCACTTTACGTTAATGCAGACGTTATCAAGACAAAAAGGCTTACGCCCATAATCTGCGGCGGAGGTCAGGAGAATGACTACCGCTCGGGCACGGAGAATATGCTCGGCATTTGCGGCTTCGGTGGTGCTTGTGACTTTATGCGTGAAAACCTTGCAAACAACATAAAAACAACAAACGAAGTAAGAGAATATGCGGAAGAACAACTAAATGCAATCGTTCAGATCAACAAACCGAAAGCTCCCGCACCTCACGTTTTGAACTTTACCCTTCCCGCGATAAAAAGCGAGACCATGCTCCACTTTTTATCATCAGAAGGCATATTCGTTTCGAGCGGCTCTGCCTGCTCATCCAACCACGCAAAAAAAGCCAGTCACGTGTTGCTTGCCTTCGGTCTTTCCGAAAAGCAGGCTGATTCCTCTCTCAGAATCAGCTTTTCCGAGGAAAACACAAAGGAAGACGTCGACGCTTTAGTCTCTGTCCTCAAAAAGGGCATTGACACGCTTGCAAGACCAAATTAGAAAACACGGCATTTTATGCCTAATTAAATATGAAAATAATATAACTCAAATATGGGGGATAAAACATGATAAAAATTGACCATCTGGTTAAACATTTCGGCGACAAAAAAGCTGTAAATGATATCAGCTTTACCGTCGCAAAAGGGGAGATCGTAGGTTTCCTCGGTCCGAACGGTGCCGGAAAAAGTACAACGATGAACATTCTTACGGGTTATCTTTCCTCGACCTCCGGCTCTGCCTTGATCGACGGAATCGATATTCTCGAATCGCCTATGGAAGCCAAGAAGCTGATCGGCTTCCTGCCCGAGTTGCCTCCTCTCTATCTCGATATGACAGTAGAGGAGTATCTTAAGTTTGTCTATGACCTCAAGGACTGCAAGCTTAACAGAAAGAAACACCTTGCAGAAATTTGCGAGGTAGTAAAGATCACACACGTCTATAAGCGAATGATCAAAAACCTCTCGAAGGGTTATAAACAGCGTGTCGGTATCGCTCAGGCTCTTATCGGTAATCCTAAAGTCATAATCTTCGACGAGCCTACCATAGGCCTTGACCCTCAGCAGATCATCGAGATCAGAAACTTGATCAGAAACCTCGGTAAGGATCACACCGTCATCCTCAGCACACACATTCTTCCCGAAGCTCAGGCAGTATGTGACAGGATCATCATTATTAATGAAGGAAAAGTCGTCGCGGACGAAAAACGCGAAAACCTTTCCAACCTCATTCAGGGTAACAGACGCTTCGAGGTACAGATCTGCGGTCCCCAGAAGGACGTTCAGTCTGCGCTCAAATCTCTCCAGGGCATTTCCAAGGTTGAATACCTCGGACAATCCGACCTTGAGAGCAACTCATTTATGATCGAAAGCGAGCCCGGAGTCGACATCAGAAAAACGCTGTTCTATGCACTTGCAAAGAACAACTGGCCTTTGATCGGCATTGAAACGATGGGCGCAACGCTCGAAGACATCTTCATTTCGCTTGTCGGAGCAAACAAAAAGACCGACAAGACTCAAAAAAGCAAAAAGAAACAGGAAGGAGTAAAGTAAAATGTTTGCAGTATACAAAAAAGAACTCCGTTCTTATTTTTCAACCCCGATCGGTTACATTTTCGTAGGTCTGTTCTTGGCTTTAAGCGGTGCTGTATTCTCAATGAATACCCTTCAAGCAAGAGAAGAAAGCAGCTCGGTAGACTTTTTCAGTCTTATGCTCATTGCGTTTGTTGTAGTTCTTCCCCTTCTCACAATGAAGCTTTTTGCCGATGAGCGCAGATTAAAGACAGAACAGCTTTTGCTTACCGCTCCCATCAGCCTTTGGAGTCTGGTATTTGCAAAATTCCTTGCTGCTTACACCATCTTCTCGGTCACATTCCTTGCAAGCTGCTCAAACTTCTTCATACTGTTCGAGTACGGAGACAACATTGAGGGCGCTATCATATTGGGTAACATCATCAGTATCCTTCTTATAGGTGCGGCCTTTATTGCAATCGGTGTGTTTGTTTCGTCCCTTACCGAAAACCAGCTGGTTGCCGCAATCGGTACTATGGCGATCCTCTTGGTACTCCTCCTTATGGATACGATCAGCCAGTATATTACCATTAAATTTATTCGTGTTACTGTAAAATGGTTCTCCATTTTCACCAGAAACACTGATTTCTCCTACGGAATATTCAATTTCAGTGCTTTGGTTTATTACGCATCCGTTGCATTCATATTTTTGTTCCTCACAGTGCGTTTGTTCGAAAAACGCCGTTGGGACTGATCTGTTTTGAAAGTGAGGAAAATATAATATGGAAAAGAAATCATTTTTCAATAAAAAGAAGCTTAAATACGGCGGCACGTCGATCGTATTTACCTGCATTATCATTGCTGCTGTAATTGTATTCAACGTGCTTTTCACTAAGGTTGCCGACAATAACGCCTGGATAATAGATATGACGAGCAGTCAGCTTTTCACAATTTCAGACGCAACACACGAGGTTTTGAAGGACGTCGACGAAGAGATCGACATTATCTTCTGTCAGCCCCTCGATACACTTTCCGCAAACTCAGCGCAAAACCTGATCTATCAGTGCGCCTTGGAATACGCAAGAGAGTTTGACAACGTCAGAATAAGAGAGCTTGACATCCTTGAAAAGCCACAGGAAGCCAAGAAATACGAATCAAGCTCCACATCCAAACTTAAAACAACACACGTTATCGTCGCGAGTCACAATGATCCCACAAGAAACAGAGTATTTACCTACGAATCATTCTTCGCTGTCAGCGAATCGACACAGGAGGTAGCTGCTTTTGACGGTGAGCTCAGATTCACAACGGCCATTCTTCAGCTTCTTTCCGACAAGCCCATCGCCTACTTCTCCATTAATCACGGAGAGGCAACGGGAAGTGAATCTGCAAGACCCGACCTTTGGACTCTTTTCGAAACCGCAGGATATGAAGTAAAGACGATCGACCTTTCAAAAGAGGATTTTGATGCAGAGGCTCAGGTTCTTGTAATAAGCGATCCTCAAACCGACTTTATCGGTTATAACCCCAACTCCCCCGACGCTGTAAACGAGATCGCCAAGATAGACAAATTTCTCGATAACTTAGGAAACCTTATGGTATTCGTCGATCCCTCCACTCCCGAACTTCCCGAGCTTGAAGGCTTGCTTGAGGAATGGGGAATCAGACTCGAAAAGGGTGTCATCAAAGATACGACGGAGGGATACGACAGAGACGGTCTTCTCCTTAGTGCAGATTATCCCACCGATACCGTAGGCTCAGGTCTTCATTCAGAGCTTAGAAAATACAATACCGTTCCCAAGACCTTCGTGAACTACGCAAGACCCATTACAGTTCTCTGGGACGTCGACGGCTCTAATATGACAGACTCCGTATCCAAAAGGGATGCATCGGCTGTATTGACAGCAAGCTCAACTGCAACCGCTTATTCCACGGATAACGAAACCACACTTGAGCTTAATGGAACTCTTAACCTTATGACCATCTCTCGCGAACTCCAGTATATCAATGATCAGCCTCATTACTCATACGTTTTGGTTACCGGATCCACCGACTTTGCTCTCGACGATTATCTGCACAGCAAATCGTACGCAAACAGCGATATCCTCTATTCCGCAATGCGTTTTATGGGTAAAGAGACCGTACCCACAAACATTAACCACAAAGAATTCACAAATGAATCTCTCACAATCACAACCAAAGCGGCAAACAACTGGACACTCTTCATCTCTGTAGTAGTCCCCTCCATCGTGTTGTGTATCGGTCTTGTGATCCAGATAAGGAGAAGACATTTATGATAAAAAAACAAATACGAAACATGATCATAGTTGTTGCGGCACTGCTTGTTGTGCTCTGTCTCTACGTCTATTTGATCAACCCCGTTTTTATCGAGGATGATCCTGCAGAAGGCACTTCGGAAGACGCAACACAAGAGGAAAAGCACGGCGCTTTATATAATATCCTTATTCAGCCGTGGGTAGACGCCTTTACGTTTGATAACAATTCCTCGGATAAGGAAAAAATTGAGTTGCTTGAAGGAGAAACGTTTGCCTCTGCCTCCACTATCCTTATGTTTGACCAAGTTCCCAGAGCAAACATCCAGTCGATCGAGGTATTCAACTCATACGGCAGCTACAAATTCTTCTACGACAGCGAAAAAGAAGATTTCTTCATTGAAGGATATCTCAATGCTCCCTACAGCAAAGAGATGATCTCTGCACTCGTAACAAATGCCGGATTCCCTGTTACTATGCGCCGAGTTGCCACAAACGTCGAAGACCTCAGTGAATACGGGCTTGCAGAATCAGACAATCCCGCCTATTATATACTGACCGCCCGCACAGGCGAAACCTACAAGGTATACATCGGAGATATGATCGCAACCGGTGCCGGCTTCTACACCAAATATGCCGAAAGAGATGCTGTTTATATTACTGAAGCATCCATCTCACAGACGCTTTTAGGTCCTGTAGAAAACCTGATCACTCCTATGATGTTTATTCCGACAACTCAGTCCGATTACTTCCTCGTCAAAGACTTTCTGATCATCAAAGACGGAAAACGTTTTGTCGAGGTAACGTCAAAAACGACGCCCGCCAAGGACAACAACGGTAATGAATACGAAGAATTTGTAGACTATATGATGGTATATCCCGAGGGCTATCAGGTTTCGGAAAATTATGACCACACGCTTCAGGGCTTTATGGAATGCTACGGAAACAGGGTCCTGGAGCTTGGAAAAGACGATGAGTTATTCACAGACGAGCTTCTCGAAAAATACAATCTTCTCGAGCCAAAGTATCAGCTTCTCTTCAAGCACAACGGAATCGAAAACATTATCGCCATAAGCGAGAAAACGGAAGACGGAAGATATTACGCCTTTTCCCTTCTTTTCAATCTTATATGCGATGTCCCGGAGGAGCTTTTCGCATTCCTCGAATGGGATCTTCTCAACTATGTAAACAAGCCCCTCCTACAGTATAACATCAACGATATTTCAAGCATAACCGTTACCTCAAAGGATTTTGATGAAACCTTCATCCTCTACGTTTCTGACGGTGCAACCACAACAAATCCGGTTACGGGCGCTACCACTACCGCAAAGAATCTCGAGGTCAAGATGAAGAGCACGGGTGAATACGTCAAGAATCCAAGTGACTTCAGACAGTTCTATATGGGTATTCTTACAACGAATGCAGTAACCTATGCCGACGTCGAAAGCGAGGAAGGTCTTGAATTACTCGCAACCTTAAAGATCATCACAAGAAGCGGTGACAAGTTCGAATACGCATTCTATCCCTACCATACCCGCCGTTGCTTCTTCACACTCAACGGTACAGGTGAATTCTACGTGTTGAAGGATTCTGTAGAGAAGATCGTAAATGATGCGAAGAGAGTCACAAAGGGTGAGCCTGTCAGCTACCTTGACAAAAACTAACTTATAATTTTTATGGGATACAGACTTTTTTGAGTCTGTATCCTTTTTTTACATTTTGTGAAAAGACAACAAAAAAACGGATCAATTTTTGCTATATTTTAAAAAACTGAGCAATATTTGTCTACAAGTGTGCAATATTTTTCTTGCTACTATTTTAGTGTTTTGATAGAATGATTATAAGGATATAATATTATATATCTAAATAGGAGTGTGAAAAAGTATGACAAAGAAAAGAATTTTCCTGTCACTGACGGCAATTCTGCTTGTAACGGTATTACTCGCAGGAATCGTCGCGGCAGTAGTCGGAAAAAACACCACTGCAATTCTAAACAACATAGCAGGAGGTGACGACTATTCCTCAGAGCTTGACCTGAACGGCGACGGTGTCGTAAACGTTCTTGACGCAATTCTTTCAATAAAGCAGGAAAACGATGATCCCGTTCCGCAAAGAAACTCTTTGATCTACAACAAAGATGGCTCTTTCGGCGGTTCGCTGGCTGTTTCCCAGTACGGACAGGGCGCGCCATTGAACGGTAAGTACGACGTGTTGAACTCCGACTATTATACCGTAAACAACGATTGGTATAATATGACCTCGACCGAAGAGCGTATTATCTTCCCCGAGTTCAAGTCATATCAGCAGACAATGCAGGACACAAGCGGTATTGCTTGTCTTATGATGATTCTGAATTATATGGGAGAAGACGTACTGAATGAGTATACCGAGCTTGAGCTTGTAAAATTGTACGAAGAAGTAAACGAAACAACGGTTTACGGAAACGGCACGACCGAGGAAGGTCTTATCAAGCTGATCGAAGCATTGGATCTCGGCTATACGACAGACAACACAAGCATAGATTTTTCGGCAGCCGGTAATACAAACCTCGCTACTCTTTACGGCGCAACAAAGAGTATGTGTGTTGACAGCATTAAAGAAGGAAAATTCGTTCTCGTGAGATATCAGTCGCCTAACGGATACGGTTGGAAGCTTGTTGCAGGATACGATACACTTGGAAAGGTTAAGTCAAATGTAACCGGTGAAGAAAGCGATCCTTTTGGGAATGACGTAATTATTTTCGCTGACCCGAACGACGGATTTGACCATCTTCAGGACGGTTTTAATACCGAAAGAGCCGTTGACTTTATAGTTTGGTTCAGAAATCTCGATTTCAATACCGGTACACAGCACGATAAATACAGCTACATAATCATTGACCCCAACCTGGATATTGAATTTGAATATGAGCCGGTAGACACGACCGTTAAGCAGACACTTTACGATATTCATTTGCCTCTTAACCCCGACGGTACCTACGGCGGAACAAGAGACAGTGCTCTTTACGGAACCATTAGTTCGGGTAATGGTTGGTGGAACCAAACCCACACCAACTACTACAAGATAAATGATTTCTACAATATGGACAGCGAAGGTTCGAGAATCTTGTTGCCGAATTATACTATATTACAGCAGACTATGGCTTCTTCTTGCGGTATTTGTGCTGTGGGCTCCATATTGAAGTATTACGGATATGATGAATCCTACTATGATCTGGAGCTTTCGTATTTGAATTCTTACGAAAGTGTTACCGGCGAAACAGTAAAAGGTAAGGGATCGGATCCAATAGGGCACCAGTCCACATTGGAGCAGCTTGGATATCGAGCAAAAGGTTCATACTCAGCCAGATATGAAACGCCGGAATTTACATCTTATGAAAGCTATATGGCATTTTTACGTTCAAACCTTTCTGCCGGTAGACCTATTGCTGTATCAACGGCGATGGGATCCGGACACTTTATAACGGTAATCGGACTTGATGACATGGGCACGGATTATATCTATGATGATGTTATAATTTGTGCAGACCCTTGCGATTATTGGGATAGTTATCAAGACGGTTATAATACGTATTCTGCATATAAATTCTATACTCAACATTCAAATATGAGTCTGAATAAATTCCATTCTTACGTTGTTGTGTTTGACAACAACTTTGAGCAGGATGAAGCATTCTCCGTTTCCGAAACACTCACAAAAGCAAAGACAGGCGAATTGACCGGACTTAAAGTTTTGGTTGAAGGCTTGTTTGCAGGTGTTTCCGACGAAGGAAGCGGCGCTCCTCAGGAAATCATCCTCAAGGATAAAGATTCCGACAAGCTCATCGCGGTTCAGGGCGTTACCTACGGTAAATTCCCCGACTACGGCTATGAAAAGGGCGACCTCGTTCAGCTTTACGGTACTGTTGTATGCGAAAACTTTACAGACAACGGTCAGAACAAGATCTATCTTGAATTCGCAAACAACAATCCTTCTGATATTTCCAAGACCATCATTTCTCGCAACAACGAGATGAACTACACCTTTGAAGATGCAACTCATATCACAAGCTGGACGGAAATGAAGAGCTTCTTCAATGCAGAAACAATGGAGCCTTACACCTACGTAAGACTGACCGGTGATTTTTGGTGTAACTCCTACGCGAAAGCGGGTGACGGCGTTCCCGTCTACCGTCTGACGATGAACGGAAGTGCAACAAGTGCTGCAAAGATGGCCCCCGACGGTGCAAGAAACGTCACCTTCAGAAAGTCTATGATCGATGCAAACGTTCCTACCGCATTGACTTCATATTTTGAAAAGATCGTTATGAACGCTTCTTCTCCCGGAGGCCTTTCCAACAAAGACGATTGGAAGGACAGCCTTGATTTCTACGCTGTTGTTACTACGGTAAACAGCTCGTATTTCTACATTACTATCCTTGATTCCGATTGGCTGATGGGAAGTGATAAGACTATTGAAATCAAAGATGATTTCGACATAGTCGAAGAAGTTGCTTATGCATACTTCCGTCAGGGTACTCAGCTCCTCTACGACCAGAACAGATACAGAAGCGAAAACTGGTCGCCCGAACAAGCAACCAAGCAGCAGATATTCTACACCGACTGCAGCTCGTTCGTTAACAACGTTTACTACGAAGCATTTGGTGTAAATATCCTCGGCGTACCGCTTCAGGAAAAGAGCTGTAATACTGCTAACTACACAGCTTACGCAAAAGAAAATATCGGTGTTAAGGCAGACGTAATTGGATACTGGATGGCTACCGATTATACGACTTCTGAGGAAAAGACTGCGGCATTGACTGAAATCTACAACAGCTTACAGCCCGGTGATATTCTTACCTACCGTCACGGTGGAACAAGCGAAGCTTCGGGACACTCAATGCTTTATATGGGCAACGGTTTGTTCCTCCACAGTACCGGTAAATCCGAAACACCTAATTCCACAACACCTACCAGCGCATACAACAAAGACAGATGCGACTTTAACGAAAAGGTTCAGGGTTCTGTACAGAGATTGTTCGCATACGAATTGTTTGAAAATACATCAAGCTCCAGATACCTTATGAAGAATGACAGTTCTGACGTAATCCGCAGTATTTCTATCATTCGTCCTTTGGCAAACAACCTTACTCCCACGGAAAAGACAGTTAACCGTATGAAGATAGCAGGACTTAACGTAGACAAGACAGTTCACCCCGGACTCAGCGTATCCGTTGTTCCCGGCGGTGAAATCACCTACAAGGTCAGCATCCAGAACCATTCGGCTAACTCCTACACAGACGTTGAATTTAAAGATATCCTTTCTAACAATTTGACCTTCGTTTCAAGCAACAAGAATTTGACAGTAAACGGACAGACCGTATCTATGAAATTCAATATCGGTCCGCTTGAGACGATCGACATCATCTGGACCGCAAAGGTTAACGAAAATACTCCCACAGGCGCACTTATTGAAAGCAAAAACACCACAGTCGGCGGTATGACAATATTCGAAACAGTAAATACCGTAGGTTCATTTACAGATGAACAGCTTAAAGCGGTAGCAGACAAAGCAATCGAATACGCAACAGCCGCAAAGACCTACAGCGATCCTTTGACCCTTGCAAAAGCTATTCACAAGGATGCTTTGGGAATCGACATCTTCGGTGTCGGCTCGTCCGCTGCCCTCTTTAACGAGCTCTTCCTCGAAAACGGAACGATCTTCTCCTTGAATAAAGAAGGCGCTCTCGCCGAAATGGTTGTTCCGAGACTTTACAACTGTACAAAGATCTCATCGTATGATGACGTTGTACCGATCTACTTCGAACACAACTTTATGCTCGGCGACCTTATCTTCTGTAACTGGGAATCAAACTACAGACTCTTCATCTACGTTGGAAACGGCCAGCTCGTAACTGTTGACAACACAGCAACAACGGCAACACTCGTTGAAAACGGCGCTGAAGGACACATATTCGTAAGCGGTTCAACACACATCTACCGTCTTGACACAGTCTTGGCTAAGGTTCGTGCTTATGAAAAGGCAGTTGTACTCCGTCCCTCGATCTCATCCTCTCTCTTAAATCCCGTAGACGATACTATGTCCGTATCCGAGGTGCTTTCGGGCACCTCTACGGGAGACTTGGCAGGCAAACTCGTTACGGTTGAAGGCTTGTTCGCAGGCGTTTCCGACGAGGGTGCCGGATACACCAAAGAGATGATCCTCAAAGACGTAAACAGCGATAAGTTAATCGCTGTTCAGGGTATCCCCTACGGCACACATCCTGATTACGGCTACGCTAAAGGCGATTTGGTACAGCTCTGCGGAAGAGTTGTTGAAAGAAACTTCAGCGCAGGCGACAGAGAAACAAAAGTATTCCTTCAGTTTGCTGAAGGCTACAACCCCGATAACATAAGTGACACTATAGTATCAAGCGGAAACGCAATCACATATTCTTTTAACAACGTTACAACAATTGAATCCTGGGATGATATGAAGGCGCTTTTCAATCCCAATACTCTTGAGGCATACACCTACGTTAGATTTAAGGGAGATATGTGGTTCAATACCTACACACCAAGCTCCGAAAACATCTCAATCTTAAGATTCCACATGAATTCTGCCGCTTCCAGTTTAAGTACAATGAAGCCCGACGGCACGAGAGCACTCGGAATGAGAGAAAATATGTTGGCGGCAAATGCCCCCGATGCATGGACAAAGTATTTTAAAGACGTAGTCGATAAAACAGGTTATCCCGGCACAAAGGGCACATTCGATTTCTATGCTGTAGTCACCTCCACAAACGGTGTAAACTATCAGATCACCATTCTTGAAAACGATTGGTTACTTGAATACAGCGAATAAAAATTAATATGGGATAGAGTCAAAAGCTCTATCCCATATTATTTTATTAAAAAACCTTACGGCATTTTTGTTCTGCCGTAAGGTTTTTTGTCAGTCTATTCTTGTTTCGTAGAATTTATTGTCCTTTAGACTTCTGACCGCCGAATAGCCGTCGTTCAGATGCATCAGGGTTACAGCCTCGAGTATCTCTCCTGTCTTGGACAGATACAGCACCTCGCCCTCTTTCAAATTGAACGGCACTGCCATCTGGTGATACTTTTCAGTTCCCGAATAATTGTCGCAGTATACCTTGACCTTGGTCTGAGGTTCGACTATCCTTGCCGGAAGCATATACTTGCCGAGCTTCTTCTCCGAGTCGCTGAGAGAATAGCCGTAAGTGGATATTGCCTCTGTTGTAGAAGGATTATAAAGAACAAGATAATCCTCGTTGCCCTCGGACGAATACTCGACGATCATCAGTGTCATAGCGGTCTTCGGTACCACGTGCGCTTTGACCTCTATACTTTTCTGATCGATATAATGCTCGCTTATGTAAAGCTCCTCAGATCTTATAACGTCACCGTTTACGGTCCAATGCGAAAACTCATATCCCACAAACGGATGGCAGATGTAAGTTACACCGTGCTCGACAACGTAGTTGCCGTTGAACTCTTCATTTATCTCCCAGTTGCCCGTAGTTATATAACAGTTCTCAGGCGAGTCTATATGAACATCATAGGTCTTGCCGCTTATCTTGAATGCCCTTTTCAAATCGGGTATCAGTGTGTCTGGACGTCTTATTGCGTAATCTCTGTTCTTTTCCACTGCCTCCAGCATAGTCTTCATAGAAGAAACCTTAAACGCACTTTCGCTTGTATAATGCTCAAGCTCGTTCAGTCTTTCCTCGTGCATACTGTTTATCTTGCTAAGATAATTTTCTGTGGAAAATGCACCGTTTACAAGCTCCATAAGATAGCCTATAAACATATCTACGCATTCGTCGCGCTTCATCAGTGCCTTGAATATCTTGCTCCTTGTGTTTGACGAAACAAGGTTTGTATTCAGTACGTCCTGTGTGGGTCCCCAGATCCAGTCCATATCGTGAGGGAGAAAACGCCATCTGCCGTCAAATATCGTTCCCTCTTGATACTCTTCGCCCTCCGCAGCATAATAACGGTAGCTTTTATGGTTATTGTTTGGCCAGTCGTTATTGTTTATATATACATTAATAGCATAGTAGAAAAGATAATTTTCCACGTCAAGAACGGAACAGAATTCTTCGTACACCGCATCATCGGTCATATCCGATGAGCCGTACTTTTCATACAAAGCATTCCACTCATCGTAAAAGAACTGATCCTCCTCGATAGAGTCTATTGCATATCGCTTGTCAGGCTTCGATCTTTCGGGCCCCGATGCAACAGCCATAACACCTTGATACGTTCCGAAATGATCCTCGAACCACTTATCGCTGATCACCTCGTGCGCCCACATGCTTCCGTAGTACTGTCCGTTTATAAACACTGCAACCGGCTCGCAAAGCTGTGCGCCGATAATGCCCGCATCGTATGCAAGCATCTGATGCACCTCGTCTCTCATCTGCGAGGCTCTTACGTCACTTCCGCCTGATCTAAGCAAAATTCGTTTATAATCGGTTATTATTCTGCCCGAGCCGTCCCAGGCATACTGATCCCCGAACAGCTGATACACAAATTTATTGTCTATGGTTTCGTAGTCGCTTCTTGCATAAAGCTTGATTGATTTAAGCTTCGATGCCCTCGAATATGCGCCCGAGGGACGGGCTCCCACCGTCTGATTTATGACTTGTACTCCGTCGGAGGTAAAAAACTCAACGTTCACTACCCTTTCCGATTCCCAGCCTCTCAACATATATCCCGCAGGAGAAATCGCAATGACTTCCTCGCGTGGATTTGCCTTTATCCAGTCGTCTCTTATCTTTCCCGGCACCAATATTCCCGATTCATACCCGAACAGCTTTTCGGGGTCACAGGTTATAAATACCGTAGTGTTCTGAAAACGCTCGTCTACCGTACCGCCCACAACGTAAGTGTTTATAATAGGCTCGCTCCACGTAAGCTCGTCTGACCCATCGGTCTTCCAACAAGCCCGAGCAGTAATACTGTTTACGGTTATTCCCTCTTTCGGACCGCGCAGTAATATACCGCCTTCATTGTAAACCTTACACTCCTTGATATCAACAGTTTCGCCGGGTACGTTTCCGTCTGTCGTGTAATATATATCACAATCTCTGTTCTTTTTTATAACAACCCTAACGTTTTTTTCGAAAAAGCCGGGAGAAGTCTCAAACTCAATGACGTGCTCTGAATCTGTATCGGAATTACCGATCGAGTCGCCCTTTTGACCGTCATCCGCCTTGAATCCGTAGGTAAACGCAACAAGTGTCAAAGCAAGCAACAGAACTGCTATTATACTTTTTACGTATTTGTTCATATTTTATCTCAATTACATATCGCTCGTAAATTCAACAAGCATTACGTTTGATACACCGTCGATCGACAAAAGCTTGTCCTGCAGCTTCTGTGAAAAGCCTTTTCCGCTTACCTGGATGGTAATCTCGCTGTCGGTCTTTGTGCGTATGCTGTTCTTAAGCTTATAAAAGGGTCTCGGCATAGCGTTTTTTACTGCGTCCTGAGCACTATTATCATACTTTACAACAAGCAAATATCTCTTTATACCGAAACGGAGAAGAACGCCCGCTACGTATACTGCCGCAATAAACAACGTGCAATAAATTGCTGTCTTGTAAAGCCCCGCACCGCAAGTAATACCTACAGCTACGGACCAAAATAGAAAACCTACGTCAAGAGGGTCCTTTACCGCAGAACGAAAACGAATAATACTGAGAGAACCTACCATACCGAGTGACAACACAATGTTTGCGGAAATGGTCATGATAATAAATGTCGTAATAAGGGATGTCATTACGAGCAGAAGGTTAAAATTCTCGCTGTAGCAGGTGCCTCTGTAGAATATCCTGTAAACAAGATAAATCACTATACTGCACATCAAGGCAATTCCGACACCGATCATTATCTGTTTTGCATCAAGCTCAAGCAAAAGACCTGATTCCTGGATCGCGGTTTTAAATTCGTTTATCAAAGTTTTCATACTTTTTGTCCTCCCACTTGGGTGTTATTTATAATAATGCTATGACTCTTGAGGTAGTCTCTGCAAAGCATATATTTTGATGCCGCCAAGGGTCTGTATCCGATCGAAAGCATCTGACGTATCATTGTCGGCAAATACTCGTCGAATTTAACTTCAAGTATTACCTCGTTGTGCGGAAAAATGTAGCCGCTCTTATAGTCTTCGTCAAAAAAGTCGTTGGTGTTTATTCCGCAGGCAAGCTCCTTGTCGAACGTGATCCTTGTGTTCGACAGCGGATGCGTATACGCTTCTCTCACGTAATCCACAACCACCGATGGCTTAAGCTGCTTTTCTCGGTTCAATGCAAAGACCGTCCTTGCAAGATCGTTATTGATATCCGACAACGGTCTAAAATCATTCACAAGTATTTTATTGAATGTGTTGTGATCTATCCTTATGCTTGTCTTATTGATCTTACTCTGCTTTTTTTCCTTACATTCAAGAGATATAACGGAAGAATTATAGTTATATGCTCTGATCCTGTATTTCTTTCTGTTCGTATCGCCGGATAGTTTTTCGTAATACGAGGTATCGTTTTTATCATCCAAATAAAGACTTGTTATCCTGTATCCATCGGGAGATACGGTATGCTTATCAAGTGTCAATATTGCCGCCATACGCCTCGATAGAATCACATAATCTTCGTAGGTCAGCAAATACTTT
Source organism: Clostridia bacterium (assembly GCA_017441005.1). Classification (GTDB taxonomy): domain Bacteria; phylum Bacillota; class Clostridia; order Oscillospirales; family CAG-272; genus RGIG1995. The sequence continues at coordinate 37,142 of JAFSAM010000001.1, forward strand.
ATTTCGTTTCGAAGCAATTGTTTTACTCCTTTCGTGTAAGTACAGTCTGTCCGTTTTTTTGAATAAGACTACCTTTCGGTTATTATATCATACAACGCATTTTTTTGCAATAAACACCTAAATATTTTTTGTTAACCTCTGTGTTTTTTGTATAATCACACAAAAACCGCAACCAAATACTCTTATTTTTGGCTGCGGTTTTTGCTATTTTGACTTTTTTGTTTATCCTTCTGCCAATCGCTCCACCGCTACGTATATATTCGAAATTTTATACCATGTCGCAAAGTCTGTTTCGCCCGAAAGAGGAAGATCAAATATTTCCTGAAACTTTCTGACAGATGCAGATGTCAAGGGGCCGTAAATACCGTCCACCCTCAGCTTTTGAATAGCGGGATAATTGTCCGAAATGGCGTTCAGCTGTTCCTGAACAGTTCTTACAGCGGCACCGACAGAGCCATCCTTCAGTGTCATTCCCGGAAAAGAAGAAGGAACCCCGGCAACGCTTTGTGCGGAAGTCAAATATATTTCGCTTCCGTAATAGCTGCGCAATATTTCCACTGCATCAAAGCCTTGATCTCCCAGTGCCTTTGATCCCCATTGGCTGAGCCATCCCGGACAGGTTACGTTCCTTCCGTTGCAATACTGAGTAAATAAAGGCTGTCTGATATTCGGCTTTGTAATATACGTTGTAAACAAATAATCCACAATCTCGGATATTTCCGAAAAAATATTTCTTCCGTAAACAAATGCTTGATCGTACGCCGTCGAATTGGTTATGGTGAAATTGTATCCCATCCCTCTGTACCATTCAGTATACACTCTGTTCAGAGTAAATGACAGTATGGCAAGTATATTCGCCTCCAGCGTTTCGACCGGCCACGTCGAATACACCTCACAGCTCGCAACGTTTTTTATGTATTCTTTAAATGGCACATAATAATTCTGTGCAGAGTTGTTTTGCGGTACACCGTCGTGTACAATAATATATTCGGGAATCACGGGCTCGGGTAAAACGATCAGCCCTCCCCCGTCCGGCAAAGGCTTTACCGATTCCTCGGGTATCTTTGAAGGATACTCCTGCCATAACGTGTGGGGCAAAACAATAATATCGTTTTGTATCGGTAGGTTTGTTTGCCGTCTTGTTAAAAAAATGTTTTGAAGAGCCAACGCCTCCGGCAGTATCTGCACCCCATCTATTCGGTAAGGCTCAAAACCATCTGCATTTACGGTAACGTTATATTCCGAGTAAGGTCTCACGCTGCTTTCAGGTTCAAGCGAATAGCCGATATCGGGAGCACCAAGGTCTATAGTTTCGGTGTTCCCCGATGAATCGGTCACGAGCTGTTCTATAGTTTCGCCATCCTCGCTCGGCGAATTTATACTGACCCTTACATTATTAAGCGGTCTTCCCTCCGTTTCATCGTATACGCTTATCCGCAAATACCCTTTTTGAAAATTATCCTGATTCTGCATAAAAACACCTCTTCTTTCAATCTTTGTATCATTCTATGCAAGTATATTCTGTTTTTGATACTCACAGTTTCAAATAAAAGCACATAAACTGATTTTAAGGCGGTGTATTTATGGCGCAAGATCTGTTATTTCAAAATATTGACAACATATTGAAGATCAACCCCGAGCTTGTTACAAACGGCACGCTTGAGGTAATAGTAAAATATAACGGAGACCTAACTTCATTAAAAGACAACGTTGAAGCTGTCGAAATATTGAACGGCAGCTTTGCCATCATTACGGGCAATATAACTCAAATCAAAGCCTTATACGGCTACAGGGAGATCGAATACGTTGAATTACCGAAAAAGCTCATCTACGAGCTTTCAAACAGCAGCTATTCCGTTTGTGTGACGCGTGTGCGTGAAGCGCCGTATGAGCTGACGGGCAAAGGAACTGTGGTCGGTATCATCGATTCCGGTATCGAGTATACACACCCCGATTTTAGGAATGACGACGGCACAAGCAGGATCCTCTACGTCTGGGATCAATCGGTCGACGGCAGTCCCCCGATAGGATTCAGAAGCGGAAGCGAATACACAAACGAAGAGCTTAATCTGGCATTGAATTCAAGCGATCCATACAGCGTCGTTCCCTTTACCGATTTCATCGGGCACGGAACTGCCGTCGCGGGAATTGCCTGCGGAAACGGAAGAGCGTCCGACGGCAGAGAAAAAGGGATCGCCCCCTATGCATCCATAATCGTTGTAAAGCTGGGAAATCGGGGATTCGGTGTTTTTCCGCGCACTACCGAGGTTATGCGAGGAATAAAATACACGATCGACAAAGCCCGCGAGCTTAATATGCCTGTAAGCATAAATCTCAGCTTTGGCACAAACAACGGTTCACATGACGGAAACTCTCTTTTTGAACAGTACATCGATTCGGTGTCAGATGAATGGAAGACAGTAATTTCGGTCGCCTCGGGAAACGAGGGAAATGCGGCACACCATTTCTCGGCGATATTACAAAACAACCAAACCTTAAACATTCCGTTTTCGGTAGCAGGCGGAACAAATCGTATATATATGACCCTCTGGAAAAACTTTTCGGACACTATAACCTTCAGACTATTTTCGCCTTCAAACGAAATGTCGACCGAGATCGTGCCTACCGTCGGGCAATATATCCTCTCTCTTTCGGGAAACACGGTCACAGCCTTCTATGCTCAGCCAACTCCCCTCACCCAGTATCAAGAGGTATATTTTCTCATTGAAAACAGAAACGGCTTTATTACCGAGGGTATATGGAATCTGTCTGCAACGGGAACAGATATCATCAGAGGTAATTTTGACATTTGGTTACCAACCATAGAAGATGTATCCGAAAAAACAGCTTTTTCGATCCCCGATCCCGAGGTCACACTCACCCTTCCGTCGACCGTAAAAAATGTCATAACTGTCGGCGGATATAATGCAAACACCAATACTGCCGCAATTTTCTCAGGCAGAGGCTTTACAAGAAACGACGTATACGTAAAGCCCGATCTTACTGCCCCCGCCGTCAATATTCTGACCACGGGGCCGGGGGGCGGATACACCATTCTTTCGGGTACCAGTATGGCTTCCCCGTTTGTCGCGGGGGCGGCGGCTTTGATGATGGAATGGGGCATTGTCAGGGGCTTTGACTCTTTTCTCTACGGTCAAAGAGTCAAAGCATTTTTGCAAAAAGGAGCCAAAAGAACACTGAACACAAATTATCCTAACAGCATCTGGGGATACGGCACTCTTTGCATTTCAAACACCTTGGATCTTCTTGTACTATATAACAACGGAGGTGGCTTACTGTGAATTCAAATACAGGCTCTCTTGAAGGCTTTCTAAACGATCCTTCCACAACAAATTTTGTTGTAAGGGCAAACGAATATTACATAAACGAAATACAGAACTATCCATTTGTGAGAGTGACCCAACTCCTTGCGGACTACTATATCATAGGATATGTTGACAGTACCGACATCGAAAATGTTGCCGACGTTTTGGGTACGAATTTCTATTCCTCGCTTCCCTACGTGATGGGGCTTCTCGACCGCTCGGCTCTCGAGAATTCGGGAATAACGCAGGTACAGGAGCAAGCCTTTCTCGAGCTTACGGGTAGGGGCGTTCTTGTCGGTATTATCGACACCGGCATCGATTACACAAGCCCTGTCTTTCGCTTTGAAGACGGAACAAGCAAGATTCGCGCAATTTACGATCAAACCATTGCAGGCAACCCGCCCGAAAATTTTTTGATCGGAAGTGAATACACGAACGATCAAATCAATGAGGCATTAAGCTCGCAGACTCCCTACGATACAGTACCCACGAGAGACGAGATCGGTCACGGTACGTTTCTCGCCTCCCTCGCGGCGGGCAGATCATCCGACAATTTTCAAGGTGCCGCCCCCGATTCCGAGCTTATCGTGGTAAAGCTCCGAGAGGCGAGCAGATTTATTAAAGAAACATATTTGGTTCCCGAAGACAACAGAAACGTATATGAATCGACCTCGGTCATGCTTGGGATCGAATACGTGCTTCAAAAGGCACGTGAGCTTGGCAAGCCCGTTGCAATATGTCTCGGGGTTGGCACAAACCAGGGCAGTCACGACGGGAATACCCTTTTCGAGCAATACATCAGCACGGTATCCAACATAACAGGGGTATGCATCTGCGCGGCCGCCGGAAACGAAAGTCAGGAGCGTCACCATACCCGAGTTTCTCTCGGCGCTACGGGAGAAACCGCTGAATTGACCGTAAACAACGGCAATCAGCAGGGGGGAATCTATCTCTCAATATTAAATTCCGCCTCCGACAGAATATCGGTATCGGTCAAATCGCCCACCGGCGAAATAATAAACCGAATCCCTGCAAAAGGCGGTACCACCTACACAACGCGGCTCGTGCTTGAGAAAGCAAAGGTAACTGTACAATACTTCTTCCCTCTTTCGGTAAACAGCGGGCAGGCTACAATTATAAAAATCGAAAACGCCACTCCGGGGCTTTGGACGGTAACCCTCTACGGCGACATAATACTTGACGGAACGGTCGATGCCTACCTCCCGCTTTCAAGCATCGGCTACGACAACGTGAAGTTCTTACAGCCCGACCCAAATTATACCGTCACTGCTCCCGGAACGTCTATAGCAGTCATAACATGCGGAGCATACAACGATGAAGAAAACACTCTTTTCACAAACAGCTCCTGGGGACCTACACGTCTTCCTGCATCCTCGCCCGATCTTGTTGCTCCGGGAGTAAGGGTGAGCGGAATCTTCCCGACGGGGCCGGGTGTTATGTCGGGCACCTCTGTTGCCGCAGCAATAACAACGGGGGCTTGTGCACTTATGCTTCAATGGGGCATTGTCGAGGGTAATGCCATCGCCCTCGACACATTTCAGATAAAGGGTTATCTTATCCGAGGATGTCGGCGCGACTCCAACAGATCTTACCCAAACCTCCAATGGGGCTACGGCAAGCTCGATCTGTACAACACATTCAACCTTATCAGACAACTGTAGGGGTTCCCCGAAACGCAAGGAGTAAGTTTTTTTGGGGGGCCGTGGCGCCGTCCAATACCGGCTGGTGCGAGGTCATACAATGCGGATAAAATGATTATTTGTGCTGACTTAATGTTTTTTCTCTCCCTCCGTCTCGCCGCCAATGTAAAAAACATATCCCTTATTTGTACAGCTGCGAGCCGCCTTCTCGCTGAGGCTCGGTCACGGCTCGGCTTTGACAGTCCACCGGACTGTCATTCACTCCCTCGCCGCCGCTTCGCTACCCCGTCTGGTGGAGGTCTCATTTGTGCGTACCGCTTCGCTACCTCGTTAGATGGGGTATAAGTTACATTCGTTTGGAGACGACCTCATCATATTGACAACTTCAATATCCGAGTTGTTTTCGGGATACAAAAAAAGCGTAGCCATTTTACGGCTACGCATTTTTTCTTGCAGTATTATTTATAGTCGAGCTTTACTGTTCCGTTTTCGTTATAGATCACGGCTTCCTTATCCTTAAAGAACTCGTCTATCGCATTAAAATACTCTTCTCTCGTCTTATAAACGGGAGTGTAATTTGCAATTACCCTCTTTGCTTCCGCAGCGTCATCCTTCAAAAGCTCATGCAAATATACAAGCTGGAATACAGCGGAGAAAACACAAGCGCTGTCGGGATTGGTGATCATATAGTCGTTACCGTGGCTTCTGCCCGTGGCTCCAGTAACATAAGGATGGAATGCAGGCATTATTGTCTGCACGTCACCGATATCGGAACAGCCTCCGCCCCTTGCGGGATTGTATTTAATGTTGTCGGGATCAGCACACATCGGTGCTACTCTATGACCTATCTCAAGCATAGTGTCATCGTTTTCGACGGGCGAATATCCGGGTCTGTCGTGGATCTCGACCTTCGCCCCAATAGATGCGGCTGCAGCGGCAAAAGCCCTGTTTACCTTATCGTTTACCTTCTTAATAATAGCATTGGATGCGCCCCTGACGTGTGCCTCCATTACTGCCTCCGAGGGAATTGCGTTAACCATCTGTCCGCCCGACGTCATAATCGGATGTACTCGTGCATACTCACCGTCGACCATTGTTTCTCTGAGTGCATTTACTGCCTGAACGCCCAACGTTGCGGCATAAAAAGCATTTACTCCTCTGTTTGGAGCGGCGCCCGCGTGTGCGGAAACCCCTTTATACTTAATGCTCTTATTCACACAGCCGTTTGAGCCCTTTTTCATATAAATGCCATAATCGTTCATAGTATTACTGTTCATGGTATGGACCATAAACGCAATATCACAGCCGTCAAAATAACCTCTCCACATATACTCTACCTTGCCGCCGTAATATTTTACTATTCCCTTTTGTCTGATCTCTTCTCTGAAATCCGTTTCAAGCAACTCCTCGGCGGGAACTGCACAAAGTCTGAACGAGCCCGAAAGACCGTCGAGTGCGCCGGGGGTCTTAAGCGCCGCGGCGATTCCGAGAAGTGCCGCGCACTGGCAGTTGTGTCCGCACGAATGTGCCGCACCCGTCTCCTTGTCGGCAAATGGATGCTCTGCGCATATAATAGCATCGAGTTCTCCGAAGATGAGCACCTTAGGTCCGGGTCTACCCGTATCTATATCGGTATAAAAGCCGGTAATACCTTCTGCCATAGTAAGCTCATAGCCGAGCTCTCTGAATTTTTCCGCAAGATAAGCAGTCGTCTTGTATTCCTTGAAACCAAGCTCGGGATTATTAAAAATGTATCTCTCTGCCTCAAGTATAAGCTTTTCGTGCTTACGCACTATCGCATCGTATTTTTCAAAAACAGCGTTTGCCATATAATTATCTCCCTCTTCTTATATATCCAATGTGACTGTTCCGTCTTCTTCGTAAATAACGGCTTCCCTGTCCTTGCAGAAGGCATCTATCGCCGCAAAATATTCTTCCATAGACTTATAAGGAGTCTTTGCATTTGCGATTACTCTCTTCGCTTCCTTGGCATCATCCTTCAAAAGCTCGTGCAAGTAGACAAGCTGGAATTTTGCAGAGAATACACACGCACTTTCGGGGTCTGTGATATAGTAATTGCTTCCGTGTCCCTTGCCCGTAGCTCCAGAAACGTTGGGATGGATAGCAGGCATAACCATCTGGATATCACCGATATCCGAACATCCGCCGCCCCTTACGTTATTGATCTTGACCTTGTCGGGGGTGGTACACATATTTGCAACCTTTTCAAATATCTCGATCATGGTATCATCGTTTTCAACGGGCGAATATCCCGGTCTGTCGTGGATCTCGACCTTTGCCCCGATGGATGCCGCCGCTGCCGCATAAGCTCTGTTTACCTTATCGTTTGCCATCTTGATAATGTCGTTGGACATACCTCTTACCTGGGTCTCGACGGCGATCTCCGAGGGAATTGCATTTACCATCTGTCCGCCGTTCGTGATGATGGAGTGGATTCTTACATACTGTCCGTCGACCATGGTCTCGCGGAGAGCGTTTACTGCATTGAAGCCCATATTTGCCGCATAAAGTGCATTAATACCGTTATTGGGAGCACCGCCTGCGTGGGCGGCAACGCCCTTATACACGACATTCTTCGAGATACATCCGTTTGAACCCTTTCTTACCAAAAGGCAATGCGAGCCCTCAACTGAAGTTGTATGCACCATGAAAGCAAGGTCGCAATCGTCGAAATAGCCTCTGCTCATAAACTCGACCTTGCCACCGTAATATTTGATTATGCCCTTCTTACGGAGCTCTTCTCTGTATTCTGTCTCAAGAAGCTCCTCTGCGGGTACTGCACAAAGCTTAACGGAGCCGGAAAGTCCGTCAAGTGCGCCCGGAGTTTTGAGCGCCGCCGCAATACCGAGAAGCGCCGCACACTGGCAGTTATGTCCGCAGGAGTGAACTGCACCCGTTTCCTTATCAGCCTCGGGATGCTCTGCACAAATAACAGAGTCAAGCTCACCGAAGATGAGCACCTTGGGACCGGGTCTTCCCGTGTCAACATCGGCATAAAAGCCCGTGATTCCCTCCGCTCTGTGAATGGTATATCCCAAAGCCTCGAAAGCATCCTCCATATACTTTGAAGTCTTATACTCCTTAAAGCCGGTTTCGGGATTTGCAAAAATATATCTTTCCGCCTTCAAGATCAGATCGCTGTACTTGTCAACGATGTTACTGTATTTTTCAAAAATAATGTTTTCCATACCTTTTCCCTCTCATTTATCAATTATCTATAATAAAACATCCCAAAGGGAGATCCTTTTCAGCATCTCCCCTCGGGAAAACTTTATCAGAAATCAAGTGTAACCGTGCCGTCCTCGTTATAGATAACAGCCTCTTTGTCCTTGAAGAACTCGTCGATTGCCGCAAAATACTCTTCTCTTGATTTGTAGGTAGGCTTTGCGTTTGCAATAACTCTCTTCGCTTCTTTAGCATCGTCTTTCAAAAGCTCGTTCAACAGTACAAGCTGGAATTTTGCCGAGAAGACGCAGGCACTTTCGGGGTCGGTTATATAATAGCTTGCACCGTGGCTTGTTCCTGTAGCACCCGAAACGTAGGGGTGAATAGCAGGCATTACCATCTGGATATCGCCGATATCCGAGCAACCGCCGCCTCTGCCGGGTCTGAAAATAACCTTATCGGGATCGGTACACATAGGTGCGACCCTCTTGCATATTTCAAGCATCGTCTCGTCGTTTTCAACGGGAGAGTAACCGGGTCTGTCGTGGATCTCTACCTTAGCCCCGATGGATGCCGCCGCTGCCGCATAAGCTCTGTTTACCTTATCGTTTACCTTCTTGATGATGGCATTGGACATACCGCGAACCTGTGTTTCAACAGCAATTTCGGAAGGAATTGCATTTACCATCTGTCCGCCGTTTGTGATAATGGAATGAACTCTTGCATACTCGCCGTCTACCATTGTTTCACGGAGTGCGTTTACTGCATTGAAGCCCATATTTGCCGCATAAAGTGCGTTGATACCGTTGTTGGGAGAGCCGCCCGCGTGGGCTGCAACACCCTTGTATACTATATTCTTGGAAACACAGCCGTTTGAGCCCGTTTTCAAAGCGATCGAATGTGAAGGCAAGTTTGTGGTTGCATGCACCATA
>JAFSAM010000075.1 GCA_017441005.1 Clostridia bacterium
GATGGGGAGTAGCCCTGTCTCACGTCGTTAGGGAAGAATCGCAGCACGATCGCCCGAGGCTCCCAGGGCTTGACTATACGGTTGTAGTAATACAGACCCTCCTCGATGGTAGAGCCGCCAAAGCCGTGATTAACGGCGGCTGGCGAGCCGTCCTTCATGCGGATATCCTCCTCCAATGGGCGGTGGTCATATTTTGGCGTCCAACGAGTGAAGCCCGAAGAGCCGTAAAACATTATCATCCCTTTTTTGATAGGCTGTTTTTCAAAAGACTGAACGGTTTTTTCAAATCTTTTTAAATCCGATACTTTTAATTCAAACATAAGAAAACACTCCATATTTTACTTTTTTTGCGAGTATAATACTGTTTATTATTGTATCGGATACATTTGAAGCTGTCAAGCATTTTTGCGGTTAGAATAAAGTAGTCACCAAATAAATTATTCCGTACACCATACTCACAACAGTACAATATAATTGCGCCGACACCGACAAGAATATATCTTTCTGCTTATGTTTGGTTAGTGATTAATTTACGGTAAGAACTACCTTGCCGACGTTTTGTCCTTTATAGAGAATGTCCTGTGCCGCTTCGGCTTCGGTAATGGGAAGAACTTTATAAATCGTGGGCTTAACCTCTCCGCTCTCAACCTTTGGCCAAACTTTTTGAACTAAATCTGCTAAAATCTGTGCTTTCATTTCGGGGGCTCTTGAACGCAGGGTAGAGCCTATTATTCTTACGTTTCTGACATAAATGTTTTTTAGGTCGATTTCGGTTTTTTGACCTGCCAAAGCGGCTATCATTATCCAACGCGCGCCGCGGTTTAAATAGTGGAGGCATTTGCCCATAATGTCTCCGCCGAGGCAGTCGATCGCAATGTCGACTCCGTGTCCCTCGTCGAGCTGTGTCTTCAATACGTCGACGAGCGATTCCTTGGTGGTATCTACAACTACGTCTGTGCCAAGGCCTTTTATTGCATCTGCCTTTGCCTGTCCTCTGACAGTGGTGATCACGCGGAGTCCGAATGCCTTTGCCATACGGATCGCCACGCTTGAAAGGCCGCTGTTTCCGCCCGTGATGAGCAGGGTATCTCCTGTCTTTGCTCCGCCCTCTATAAACAGATTCAGATATGCCGTGGCAAATGCCTCGGGCATCGCCGCAGCTTCTGCCATTGTGCAGTTTTTGGGAACGGGCATCAGCATATCATATTTGATATTGGCGTATTCGGCATAGCCACCACCGCCAAGCAATGCGCAAATTTTATCGCCTATCTTCCAGTTAGATTTTTCTTTTGCACCATCGGCAATTTCCACGATCGTGCCTGCAATTTCGAGTCCCATCCATTCGGGACACCCGGGCGGCGGGGGATAATCTCCCTCTCTTTGCATTAAGTCGGCTCGATTAAGAGCTGCTGCTTCTATTTTTATAAGGCAATCGTCGTTTCCTAAAATCGGGTTTGGAACATTGTCCCATCTGAGCGACTTATCATCATTTACAAGTATTGCTTTCATCTTAAATTACCTCACAGCATTTTAGTATTGTTTTGTATACTTCAAGCTCGTAATCGAGTGTAAAAGGATTGTCTTTTACGCCTGATGCATACTCTGCGAAGGAGCGCATCATTGTTTTGTATCTGTCAAACGGTTCGGAGACGGAGATTTCTCCCTTTGCTCCGAAGGAGTTTGCATTGCAATAGTTGAGGGTGGTCGTCATTTCCGACTCGTTGCCCGCTTCTAACGGCAGGAGAACTGCGTTTGCCTTTTCTCCTGTCACCACAAGACTTCTGCGATAATACCCTCCGCGCTCGTGCGAACAGACTTTTGCGAAGGAAACGCCTTTCTTGTATTCCAGAACAACGAAGCCGTTGTCATCGGCGTTTATATCGTCAATACCCGTTCTTTTGTTCAGCGGTATAATGTTTTTCGGCTTACCTTGGATAAGCATTATCAAGTCGATCAGGTGACAGCCGAGATAGTACAATGAGCCGCCCTTGTAGCCCTCGAGCCACTTGCGCAGAGCGGGCTTATGATAACAGCTCATCTGTGCCTCGACACTCAATATTTCACCAAATTCGCCGTTTTTTATTCTGTTTAATAGCTCGATAACGTATGGGTTGTATCTGTACATATAGCCCGTATGAAAAACCGTATTGTTTTTGCGCGCGGTTCCGATTATTTCCTCGAACTCGGCAAGATTCTGGCTTCCCGGCTTTTCCATGTGGATGTGCTTACCCGCCTTTGCCGCCATAATGGCATATTTATTCAGGTGCTTTTCTTCTGTCTCGATAGTGACCGCTGTGATTGTCGGGTCATTAAGTATTTGTTCGAGCGTCAGCTCGCGGAATCCGTTAAAAACCTCCGCTCTTTGGGATAACAGCCTTTCGTTTTCGGGAAGGGCAAAGCCCACAACCTCGAAAACGTCGGGATTTGAATTGAGCGTAGTCCAGATCTGCTTGCCGTGGTTGTAGTCGCTTATACCGATCTGTGCAATTCTGATCATTTAAGGTATCTCCAATCAAGCTGAATAACAGGGAAGCTCTTTTCATTTGCAAGTCTGTCGAAAACACTGCGGTAATTGTTTACCGAATGGGTCTCCTCGACAAGGTCGATGAAACTAAGCCTTCCGTGACGAACCATTTTTTGAACGGCGAGCACGTCGTCGCGTGTTGTCCAAAGTGTGGGGGCAGACTCATGATCGGGGCGCGCATTTGTGTGCGCTCCAATTAGAGTAATGCCGGGGCCGTGCACCTTTCTGTAGTAGTCAATCGTAAAATCGCTGCTTCTTGTACATCCGAGCAGGGCAACACGTCCGTATTTTGCCATGCAGTCGAGGACACCGTCGAGTGCTTTTCCGTTGCCCGTAACCTCGATCGCAACGTTGGCGCCGCCACCTGTAACCTCTTTTACTTTGTTTGCAAAGCCTTCTTCAAAGGGATCAAATACATAGTCCGCACCGATCTTTTTGGCGATCGATCGCTTTTTTTCGTCGGGATCGACTGCAATCAGAGGACAGGCACCCGCCGCCTTCAGCAGCTTTATTGCCATCATTCCGAGTACGCCGACACCCATAACGATCGCACTTTCGCCGATCTCGATTTTGCACTTTCGTATAGCCGCCATAGGGAAGGTGCTTATATGCCACGTAGCTCCTTCCTCTAAAGAGATACTGTCATCAAGCTTGTATACGTGATGAGAGGGAACAACGCAGAATTGCGCGTGCTTGCTCCAGCTTAAAGCAACTCTGTCGCCGATGTTTACATCGGTCACACCTGAACCTATCGCCTCAACTGTTCCCGACGAGCTGTAGCCCACTCGGCGGGGAAATTTGGCAACTGTTCTATACGAGGCAACGCTGACGTTTACCTCTCCTACAAGATTTGCTCTTTCGGTTCCGCTGCTTATGGTAGAAAACGCGAGCCTGACGAGGACATCGTTTTCGCCTAACGGCTTAACCTCTTCTTCGATAAGCTCGGTGGTATACGGTTTTGTGAATACAATGTTTTTGGATTTCATAATATTCCTCTTAAAAAGCTTTTTTCTAAAAATATTATATACCTTGACAACCGATGTTTCAATATAATATAATATGAATAATGAGGTAAAATCCTATAATAAAAACGGAGAAAATACGGTGAATAATAAAAAATTCTTTGAGAGCTTTAAGTTTCGTGTCTTTTTGTTCGACAAGGACAGGCATACGGACAATTATTCAAATAACGGTCTAAGGTTAAACTATATTGTATACCTTGTAAAGGGAAGCGCGAAGATCGTTTTGAGTGACAGATCGTTTTACTTAAGAGCGGGCGATTTTTTTTACATACCAAAGGATTGCCCGTATTACTCGTATTGGCATACCGACGGGAATTCGCGTCTCGAATGGTATTCGATCGGGTTCGACTGTATCCCACTCCCTAATGGCGGCAACTTTATAATGCAAAAACTCGAGGTGACCGGCGAGGCAAAGGCGTTATTCGATAAGATGGCTCAAAAATTAACTGTAAGTATGGAAAGCGTAGGGCTGCTGTATTTGTTTATCGGTAAAATTGTCGACGGAATGAAGATGGAGGGTAAGCCGTACGAGGCTTCAGTCGAAAAGGCATTGGGGTATATGAGAAGTAATACCAATGCGAAAATGGGCGAGGTGGCGATGTTTTGCAATATCAGCGAAGCGACTTTGTTTTCACTTTTTAAGAAAAGATTTAAAAAAACGCCCAATGAGATCAGACAAAAAATCCTTTGCGAAAAGGCTGAGGAGCTATTGATCACAACCAGCCTTTCGGTAGAAGAGATAAGCGGAAAATTGGGGTTCAGCTCTGCATCATATTTCAGAAAAATACTAAAAAAACATTTGAATACCACGCCGACAAGCATACGCAAAAGCTCTGTTTGACACTTAAGCGAATAAAAACCTGTATTCAATGATCTACGGTGACTGATTTTTGTGACTTGTTAAAGACAAAAAGGACACTTTACTGTGTCCTTTTTTGGCTGTTTTTTAATTCGGAATACTTTTTTACAGTATATCATCCAATGCATTTAGGAACAAATCACGATATATATCGTAGCCCTCCTGAGTTAAATGCACTTCGTCCTCTACCCAGATATCTTGTCTGATCTTTTTGTAATCTCCCGCATCGGCGGGATCTGTATAGAACCCATGCCAAGAGACTTGGCTGACATATGTGCAGTCCTCGTTTGCGTCACAGTAATCCTTCAAAAGCTTGTTGTACTGTTTTGCAAGTGTTTGCCACATAACGTTTTTAATATAGAGCTTATGGGGCATAGCATCGCAAAGATAAAGCTTCACACCGGGGAAATCTGTACGTGCCCAGTTGCAGAACTGTGCCAAAAGGTATACTACCTCGGATGGGGAGTAGCCCTGTCTCACGTCGTTAGGGAAGAATCGCAGCACGATCGCCCGAGGCTCCCAGGGCTTGACTATACGGTTGTAGTAATACAGACCCTCCTCGATGGTAGAGCCGCCAAA
>JAFSAM010000076.1 GCA_017441005.1 Clostridia bacterium
CCGGTGGACTGTCAGAACGCGAGTGTGACCGAGCCGCAGCGAGAGGGTGGCACGGCTATGCCGTGACGGGATGAGAGATACATATTGCCGTATTGCTTTTCTCTCCCTCCGTCACTCCACTTCGTGCCACCGTCTACTGCGGCGATACATATTACCGTTTTGCCTCGAAAACGACCTCATCCGTCTCGGCAGCAGAGTATCATATTTGATATAGTTTCTGCTCTGCCTCGACACCTTCCCCCACAGGGGAAGGTCTTTGTTTGTGCGATGTCCGTCGGAATAATTTTGCTTCTACTTTGGGGAGCAAAGCAGTGCTCAGCCGTATACCTTCTCCGGTGGGAGAAGGTGGATCGCCGCTGTAGAAATAATGGGCAATATTTTACATCGGCGGCGAGACGGATGAGGTCGTCTCCAAACGAATGTAACTTCTACTTCCATCTGACGAGTGAGCGAAGCGTTACTACTCGTAATAAATGACAGTTCGGAGAACCCTACCACGGGAACCCCCAAAACTTACTTCGTGCGTTTCGGGGAACCCCTACCACGGGAACCCCCAAAACTTACTTCGTGCGTTTCGGGGAACCCCTACCACGGGAACCCCCAAACCTCGGCAAGCTCGGTTCGTCGAACCCCACTACCCCGACTGTCCGCAAAAAACGGTATACGGGATTTTCCCGTATACCGTTTTAAAATACATACTGTTTATTTTGCGGTGAATGAATAGTCTGTAAGCAACGGAACTTCCGATTCAAGTGTCTTAAGTCCAGACACTTTAGTCAATATGCTGATCGAATACTTATTTCCGCTTGTAAGGGTAAGACCGCCGAGGTCAAACGTCGAGAGGTCATATTCTCTTGCGTGGAAGCTGTATCCGCTGATGGGCAAGAAATTCTTTGCTTGGTAGATCTCGTTACCGTTTTCGTCATTTACAATGACTCTGACATAAATGATCTGTCTGTTTGACATAACGGTACCGCTGAGCTTCTTGTCGGGAAGGGTATTTACGAGATCAAGGTCGGTCGCATAGGTGAACTCTGTATCGCTGTTACCCGTGGTAAGCTCGGGGATGGTTATGGGCAGGTATGCCGTATCAAACAGCTGCTTAAACGTATAGGTCTTTTCGGGCATTGTGGTGTAGTTGTCGTTTCTGCCTGTTATGTGTGTGGTCGCCTGCTCGCGGGTGGTCACCGTCTGTGCATTAACGTCGACTTTAACGACAAGCCTTGCGTGACGAACGTTGGTAGATGTGTTGAGTGTGATAAGACCGTCGCCCTTTTGGAGCTTTGCGTAGGCGGCATACATACGGGTTTCACCGGTTGCATTGACCATCGAAGGGGTATCGTAGCCGTATTTTTCATAGCTGTATTCATAGTCTCCGACGGGGATGACGCCCGTATCGTGACCGGGGATCACGGAATATGTGCTGATCATATTTTGGATATCGTCGCGGTTATTTAAAACCGAGTTCCATGAGAGAAGCAATGCCGTTATGCAGTCGTTACCGGGCATATTGAGGTAGTTCTGGAAAGCCGCTTCCTTTTGAGCATCGGTCAGATAATACGTATCGTGATCGTAGATAAAGTAAGAGCCTGTTAAGGGTGTGATCTTGTTTTCGGGATCTGTAAAATAGTTGACCCCATTTTCGGTCTTGAAATGCTCGACAAATGATTCATACTGGTTAAGATTATTGTTTACGTAGGGAAGTCCGTAGTAGGTCTTGCCTTTTTCGAAAAGTGCGGTTATGGATGAGCCGACACCCGAGCTTGAGGGGTTAAGCACAAGGAAGGTCTCCTCGGGCTGCCAAGCATAATTTGCCATTGATTCCATATATGCCACGACTTTGTCGCGGAGATAGGATGAATCATTGTATGAGGTGTATTCATCGTAGGAGTCATATACGTCGATGAGATTTGCCTTGAGTGCTTCCTTATATTCTGCTGGCTCGTCATCGTTTTTGATAGCCTGCTTTGCGACGATATAGGGGTTACGCTCGATAATATCCGAGTATCTGTAATAGCTTTCGCCGCCGTAGGTTACTTTTACGTATGCACGTGCGGTGTAGTCTGTACAGTAGTTGTTTTGTCTGATGTAGTGGACGGCGATCGCCGAGAAGCGAGTTATGTCGGCGGCTGTTACATTAATATCTTTTTCGCCGGGCTGATAGTCATACATGCCGACCGTATTAGCGTGATTGAAGGCATCTTTGCTGTTCAGCATGTCGGAGGGAACGGCGATAATACCGTATGAGTCGACCGTCATACCGTCGGCAAGGCTGTTGTCGAAGTTAGCAACGAAACGCAGCTGCTGTGTCGCCGAATCGACCCTGATCTGCGCACCCTCGATATTGACTGTGGGGGCATCGAGCACGGTGATCGACGAAGTGGCATAGGTCTTGTTTCCGTATTGGAAGTCTATGCTCTTTTGTCCCGTGGTCGAGGTGTCGCATACGACCTTGAATGCCGATTTTGCATCTTCGTATTTTACCGTATCGGTGTATGTTTTAGTCGTATCGTGCTTGTCGGTGTAGGTGACCGAAACCTCAGCGCCCTCGTTTGTGATCACGTCATTTTTAAATACCGTTGTGACCGAAGGAGCAGATATCTTTGTGACCGAGGTCGCCCAGTGAGAGGGATAGTTTACGATCTGACCGTTTGCGGGGAGATTGTTTATAAGTCTGTTCAGGTTTTCGTTACGTGTAACGTTTGACGAGTTTGCAAGATCGATATAAATGTTTGCGGGAGCATAACCCGTGTTGCCCGAATACGTAGCGATAATGGGGGTAGTGCGCGCAGAAGAGAAGAAGCCGCCCTCGATCTTTACAAAAACCTCGGAGTCTGCATTTTTGAATGCGCCGACACCCGCAGCATAGATCTGTGCATCTATGTTACCGCCGGTTATGGTCAGGTAAACGTCACCGTCGTGATTGGGGGCTGCAATGCCCGAGCTCGGCTTTGCGTAGGTCGCGTTACCGAAGATCATTGTGGTGACAGTACCGCCCTCGATACGAATGTGGGTATCGCCCGTCAAGGTGTGGGTCTGTGAGTTATCGTGTGTCCAGATGCCGCCCGCAATACGGCAGAATTTACCGCTTTTGACCGTGACGTCGGTGTCGGATGCAAGGTCGGCATATCTTGTGCCGCCGGCGATCGACAGGTACATATTTGAGGAAGAACCGGAGGGAACGGTGCAGTTTAGACCCTCTCCGAAGACGGTTTTGTATCCGTTACAGCAGATCGCTCTGTCGGAGTTGCCGTTTGAATAGATATTCAAATTTTCCCATACAGTCGGTCCGTTCAAAAGGAGAAAGCTGTTTTCGGCAGATATGAATTTTGCCGTGGACAAATAGTCCTCGTTGTTGTAAACGCTTGTTACGAGGATGGGCTTTTTTGTCTTGGGAAATTTGAATTCGGCAATACTTGCGCTTCCCGTTGCTTCGCACTGAGCCGTGCCGATTTTAACGTCGCCGCAGATAACTACGGTACCGCCCGTTGTTGCAAGCTTCTCAAATGCTTGATAAAGGGCAGTATTCATATAGTTTTCAGTACCCGAAAAATCGGGGTGAGTCGAGTTGCCCAATGGCTTTTGGGCGGACGAGCCGTCGCCCGTACCCGAGTCACTTATGTAAATAACGTTATTGTCCGTGCTTACCTCCATAGCCGCCGTACCAAAAGGTAACAGCGACAGCGTAAGAATTACCGTCAGCACGAGAGCCAGTCCCGAAAAAGCTAAAAAGTTTTTCATTTTTGCACCTCTATATATAATGAAGTAATTACATAATATCACAGTGTTTTTTTGTGTTCAATGGAAGAAAACTGTTTTTCTGTACAATATAACTGAAAAAATGTAAAAAGAGTGATTTTGTGCACTTATTTCGGGGGGAACAGATTTGTTAAAACTATATATTTACAAAAAACAAAGAATGAGTATAATGGAGATAGGAAATCAATAATTGATTGAGAGTGGAGTATAAGCTATTATGGCATCGGTAAACGTCAGCATCAAGAACAATAAAAAGTGTGCATTTTGTAAATATTGGTATGATCCCGCAAACAGTGCGATTTCACCGAAAGCCCCTGCAATCGGTTTGTGGCAAATAAAGGACATAAACCAAAAATGTATGTGCTTAAAGAAGAATATTCCGATGCCTGCAGGTACATTTTGCTCCAATAATTACGAGTGTAAGCTTTAAATAAACAATAACGGGATGTGATTTCACATCCCGTATATTTGTATTCCGAAAACCACGCGATAGTCGCGTGGTTCGATAGAGGTTAACCGGTGAAAAAAATCCTCCGTTTGTGTATAATAAAGAAGACCTGCCAGTCAACTAAAAACACAAACGGAGGATTTATCTATGAAAAAAGAGCA
>JAFSAM010000077.1 GCA_017441005.1 Clostridia bacterium
GCTCTTTTTTCATAGATAAATCCTCCGTTTGTGTTTTTAGTTGACTGGCAGGTCTTCTTTATTATACACAAACGGAGGATTTTTTTCACCGGTTAACCTCTATCGAACCACGCGACTATCGCGTGGTTTTCGGAATACAATCAAAAAAGGCAGATATTAAATCTGCCTTTTTTGGTTTTGTGCATATAATATTAAATGGAACGATTTTTTGTGTTCATTGCCTGTTTTCTTTTATAAGAAAGTAGGGAATGATCACATAAAGGAGCTGCGCAGAATGTCGCCTTGTTTTACCTCAAACGGGGTCTTTACGTAGACGTACATGCCCGGGTGCGGTGCGGATTCTATGGGTGTTCCTTTTTCGTCGAGTATTTCGGTGACGGTGAAGGCTTTTCCAACCTTACCCGGGGAGAGAAGCTCCGCCTTGTCGCCCACCTTGAATTTGTTTCTTTGGCGGAAGTAAGCAATGCCTTTTTCTGCATCATAACCCTCGGCGATCGCATAATACGACTGCTCGCAGACGTTTTTGTTGCCCGTGCTTATGTTTGCCTCTTCGTTTACTTTATCGTAAAAGAAGCCTGTCGAATAGTCTCTGTGGCTTACTGATTCAAGCTCACGCTTCCAGAGAGGATCGTATTTATAATTATCCTTGTCTGCCGTATAGCTGTCGATCGCCATTCTGTAGGCGTTTGTAACGCAGGCTGTATAATATGCGCTTCTCATTCTGCCCTCGATCTTGAAGCAGTTTATTCCGCATTCCATAAGATCGGGAATGTGCTCGATCATACACATATCCTTCGAAGCCATAATGAATGTGCCTTGATCGGTTTCAATGACAGGCATTCTTTCATCGGGGCGTTTTTCTTCCTCGATCTCATACATTTTGTAGTTCCAGCGGCAGGGCTGTGAGCAAGCGCCTCTGTTTGCATCGCGCGCATTCAAATTTCCCGAAATGAGACATCTTCCGCTATACGAAATGCACATAGAGCCGTGAATGAAGCATTCAAGCTCAAGCTCGGGAGATATTCTTTTTCTTATCTCGCGTATCTCGTCAAAATTTAATTCTCTTGCAAGCACGATTCTTTTTGCGCCCATCTTATGCCAAACGTTGCAGGAGGCATGGCTGACGGAGTTTGCCTGGGTGGAAACGTGTATTTCCATATCGGGCAATATTTTGCGCACCGTCTCAAATACGCCGAGGTCGGACACTATAAGTGCATCGACATTTGCATCCCGAAGCTCGTCAAGATATTTTTCGAGCATTTCATATTCATACCAGTGTGGCATTGTATTGACGGTCAGATAAATTTTTTTGCCTAACGAATGGGCATATCTTACCGCCTCATATATTTGCTCCATAGTGAAATTGGTCGCGGCGGCGCGCATACCGAAGACGTTTCCCGCCATATATACGGCGTCAGCACCGTATAGAAGTGCGCTTTTTAATTTTTCCATATCCCCCGCAGGGGAGAGAAGCTCAATACTCATTTGTTCACCATATATTATATCCCCGCATAAAGACAGGTGCGGGGATATATTTTTTTATTTAGTTGTTTTCTTCCTTGGCTTTCTTTGCCGCTGCCGCATTTGCTTCTACCTTTGCGATATTTGCATTGTGCTCAGTGAGTGTTGAAGCATAGAGCATTTTTCCGTCGATGTCGGAAACGAAGAAGTAGTAGTTCTTCTGCTCGGGATAGAGCGCGGCTCTTATTGCTTTAAGTGTGGGGTTGCTTATAGGGCCGGGGGGGAGACCTCCGTGCTTATACGTGTTGTAAGGATGGTCAATAAGTGTATCTTCGTGTGTCAGATCCTCCTTACGCTCGGCGAGTGCATACTGTATGGTAGCGTCACAGTCGAGTCTGTGCATATAGTATGAGCTGTTCAAGCGGTTGTGGATTACGCAGGATACGAGCTCATAGTCGGAGGGGTATTTTGCTTCCATCTGGATTATTGACGCGAGATTTACGACGTCGTCGATGGTCATACCCGCTTTTTCGCATTCCTGTTTATACTTGATGTCAAACTTTGCATAGAAGTTCTGGAGCATCTTGTTGATTATCTTTTCCTCGGGCCATTCCTTATAGAAATAGTAGGTATCGGGATAGAGATACCCCTCAAGTCTGTACTTTCTGTTTGGATCGACCTCGAGATTGTCGAGGAACCAGTAGTCGTATTTGCCGTTCTGGATAGCATCGATAAAGCCCTCTCTCGTTCCCATACCCTTTTCCTCGACAAAAAGCTTGATCATATCGTCGATGGTGTAGCCCTCGGGAATGGTAACGGATATTTCAGTCAGAGCATTCGACTTTCTTACGACAAACGTCGAAAGAAGCTGGTCATAGTTTTGCGACGGTGAGACGGTGTACACTCCCGCCTTATATTCTCCGGGATCATTTCCCCGAAGCATCGTGTAGTACACGAATATTGTCGGGTATTCTATAACCTTTTTGTCGTGTAATTCGTCTGCTATCTGATCAAGTGTGGCATATTCGGGAATGATGACCTCGATCTGTGCATCAGCCTTAACAAACGCGAATACGTCGTTTGCGACGCTGATGATGAAGTATGCCAAAATACCCGAAACGAGAAGCACGATCGCAATGTAAATAAGTGCCTTCGAGAGGAGTGCCAGGGGATGTGAGCCCTTGGTCTTTTCTTTTACGGGTTTGATCGGCTTGGTCTTTTTATCTTTTGTGTTCTTAGGCATTTCTCCGGGCTTTCTTGTCGATGCATCAAAGACTACCTTGTCGGGCTGGATATCGGTCATACCGGGGACAGGCTGTCTCTTCTGCGGTTGTGGAGCCGCGTGGCGCGGTTTTGTGGGTGTACGGGGATTTCCCTTTTCGATTCTTCCTTCGGGAGGTGTCTGGAGAGGAACGTTTCCGACGGTGGGATGCATTTGCTGAGGGGGCTGTCCCACAGTGCGAGCCGCAGAGAGGCCCGCGTTCTGACCCATAGACTGAGCTGCCGGCTGCTGTGACTGCATCGCAGGCTGTTGTGCCATATTCTGTCTTTGGGGCTGTTGCATCATAGGTTGCTGAACAGGGATACCTGTCGGAATGCCTTGGTGTGGCTGCTGTCCTGCCGACGCGGGGGTCGGTTGAGGCGGACGGGCAGGTTGTTGCGCTCCCTGGGGGACAGTTCCGCTACCGTTTTGGGGCGTCGGCGCCCGCGGAGCGGTTCTTGCCTTTTCCGCTTCCATTTTTGCCTTTCTGTGGGCATCAAAATCAAAGATATCCATATCGTTGTACGCCTTGACATCATTCTCCGATGGGGGAGTACCCGCCTCGGGGGCCTTTTTGATTTCGTTTTCGTTCATAATGAATTCCTTTTTCAAAAACTATTATGGTTTATATACCGAATATTATATATTGTTCAAAAACAGGGTCGTGATCAGGAACAAGAGCACACAAGCGAGAAAGCTCGGGGAAATAAGTGCCTCGAACAGAAGTCTTGCGCCGCCCTCGCGTTTCTTTGCCTCGGGGGGAGACTGATCGCCTCTTATTCCTGCGTGATATAATATTGTTTCCGCTCCGTTAAATGATAACACAAGAAATACTATAAAAAGTGTCATAATAACGAACAAAAAGAAAATTAAGCTGTTTGGCGATTTAATTACGTCCCATAAAACCGATTCAAAGAATACGGCATACAGGTTATTCAGAAAATGAAGGAGCATACCGGCCCACAGCGACTGGGTGATATACACCGCATAAGCGGAAACGACTCCGCAGAAAAAGTATACCACAAACTGGTTTAGGTTAAAATGCACCATGGAAAACATTATTCCGGACATTATTATTGCGGTCGACACTCCGTATTCCGAATAATCGGAAAGGATTATGCCTCTGAATAAGTATTCCTCGGTTATTGCGGGTACAAGCGCAAATGCGATCACAGTATACACCACGTTCAAAATCCTTGATCCGCCGCCGGGGACAAACGTGTTATACAGGGAATACTGGGATTCGCTTCCGAAAATATGAAAGACCGCGGTGTTTATAAGCGTGCTTCCGAATACGAGTACGCCGAAGCAGGTCAAAACGAACCATATTTTTCCGGGAGAGAGTTTTTTCATTTTCATATCTTCAGGTGTCTTTGTGCGGAGCTTGCAATAAAATACTCCGGGTAGCACAAAGATCAAAAGCTGAAGGATTATCATTGAAAGGTAGATATTATCCTTGAATCGTATAGAGCCGAAATCAAGATATCTTGACGAAAGGAGAAGTGCGTATACCACAAGCGCCAACAGGGGGGCTGTGAAGGTGCTTTTAATTTTTTGCAAACGGAATCACTCCTTTCTCTGTGATCACGACGTCAGCTCTCAGGTCATATCTGCCGTGCGGTATCTCGTCAATTATAAAATCGCTGTATATAAGTCCTGCCTTCGTACCCTTAAACGAGGAAAGAAATCTGTCGTAATATCCCTTTCCGTATCCGAGTCTGTAGCCTTTTTTGTCGTATATGATGGCGGGCAAGACGCAGAGGGCGTGGCTGTCGGCAGACTGTACGTACAGAGGAAGGTCCTCCTTCGGCTCGTTTATGCCGTATTTGCCTGACGTAAGCTCGTCCAATGACGTAACGTAATGGTAGACCATTTCGTTGTTTTCTATGCAACGGGGGAAGGCGAGCCTCTTGCCCTTTTCAAGTGCATCGAGGGCAATGCGCCGTGTATCTATCTCATTTTTTAACGGATAGTACAAAAGTATCGTGTCGGCATATCTGTATGAGCTGAGTGAAAGAAATCTATCGCAAATAGCCTTGTCCATTCTCTGCTTTTCTTCTTGGGGAAGTTCTTTTCTTTTTTCCTTATACAGCGTGCGAAGCTCGGTTTTTAATTCTTTTATATTTAATCTGTCCATTTTATTTATGAAAAAATCGATTCCTTGATTTTGTTTGCCGATTCTCTGTCCTTAAGGGCGGTGATGATCTCGAGGGCAAATTCGGTCGCCTTTCCCATACCCTTGGAGGTTATGATGTTACCGTCGACAACACAGCCGACGTCGGTTATTGTTGCACCCTCTAAATATTTTTCAAATCCGGGGTAGCAGATCGCCTTTTTGCCCTTAAGCAGTCCCTTTTCACCGAGTATTCGGGGGGCGGCGCAAATAGCGCATACAAGCTTATTCTGTTTTATCGCTTCGTCAATAAACATATTGACCGCCGTGTCGTTTCTGAGATTGTCGGCGCCGGGAAGTCCGCCGGGGAGAATAACGGCGTCAATATCTGTTGGCTGTGTATTCTTTATCGTTTTATCGGCGACTACCGTAATACCGTGCGCACCGGTCACCTCTCTGCCGCCGTTGATCGAAACGGATACGGTTTCGATTCCCGCGCGTCTGAGCATATCGAGGGGCGTCAGTGCCTCTATTTCTTCAAATCCGTTTGCCAGGAATAAGTATACCATAATTATTAACTCCTTATATTCAAATGCCGAGAGCCTTTACTATATCCGAAAAAATGTCTTTGATCCCTCTTAAATTGCCCTCTCCGTCACAGCAATGGATCATATCCCAGCCTAACTTTTGGCTTGAATAAAGTGCGGCGGAATAGCTGTTTACAAGGTGATTTGCGTCACTTTCGTGGATATCCTTTTCTCTGCCCGTTTGCTCGGAGCGGCTGTTTATGAGTGCCATCGATACCTGGGGCTTCATTTCAAGATATATAACTCGGTCGGGGGCGGGAAGTCCTATTTTTTTGAATTCGAAGTCCCACAGCCAGCTGAGAAAGCCGTCCCATTGCTCCTTCGGAAGCTTTGAAAGCTGGTGCACGGCATTAGCAGACGTATATCTGTTTGCTATGATATATGTGTCCTCGTTATTGTAGTCGCGCGACCAGTCTGTGCGGAAGCTGTAGTACCTGTCCATTGCAAAGAATACAGATGCTGCATAAGCATTGGTCTGCTCGGGATTCTTCCCGAGCTCGCCCTTCAGATACATATCTACAAATGCAGAGCCCTTTCCGTCATAGGTGGGGAAGGACAAAAGCCTTACCTTCTTTCCCTTTTCGGTAAGATACTTTACAAGCTGCTTGCTTTGGGTCTCTTTTCCCGAGCCGTCGAGCCCGTCTATCGCTATGAACATTCCCATAATAATCTCCTGAATAAACGTAATTGAAAGCGTTTTTTATATCAGTCTTCCTGCTTGAATGACATTTCCATAAAATCCTGTCGGCTGATCAGTATTCTTCGGGGCTTTTGACCCTCGGGAGCGCTTACGATCCCTCTGTCTTCCATGCTGTCGATAAGCTTCGCGGCACGGCCGTAGCCTATCGAGAGACGTCTCTGGAGAAGGGATGTGGATATCTTGCCCGATTCGATGGCAAGCTCGACTGCCGCCCTGAACAAAGGATCGCCGTCGTCGCTTCCGTCTTCGTCGGTATCCGAGCCTCCGCCCTTCTTGGAGTCTCCGCATTTTGCCGCTTCCTTTTCGATGCTTTCTATTACGGATGAATCGTATGAGCTGACACCGCTTGTGGATTTGATGAAGTCGATTATCTTATCAATTTCCGCTTCGCTTACGAATGAACCCTGTACACGTACCGGCTTTGAGAATCCTACGGGGGCATAAAGCATATCGCCTCGGCCGATGAGCTTTTCTGCACCTGCTACGTCAATTATGGTACGCGAGTCGACCTGTGATGCCATTGTGAATGCTATTCTTGAGGGTACGTTTGCCTTGATAAGACCGGTTACAACGTCGACGGACGGTCTCTGCGTACCGATTACAAGGTGCATACCTGCCGCACGCGCCTTTTGTGCAAGTCGGCAGATGGAATCTTCTACTTCCTTGGGCGAGGTCATCATAAGGTCAGCCAATTCGTCGATCACTATTATGATCTGGGGCAGAAATTCTTTTTCCGGATCGTCCTTTGTTATCCTGTTATAGCTTGCAACGTCTCTTACGCCCACTTCTTCAATAAGCTCGAAGCGTCGATCCATCTCGGTAACTGCCCAATGGAGCGAGCCTGCCGCTTTCTTGGGGTCTGTTACTACGGGAACAAGCAGGTGCGGAAGTCCGTTGTATATGCTGAGCTCGACCTTTTTGGGGTCGATGAGTATGAGCTTTACCTCGTCGGGAGTTGCCTTATAAAGAAGGCTGACGATCATCGAGTTTATGCACACGGATTTACCCATACCCGTTGCACCGGCAATGAGCAGGTGGGGCATTTTTGCAATGTCAAGATAAATGGGGGCACCGGCGACGTCCATACCGAGACCGACGGTCACGCGGCTCTTTGCGGTGCGGAATTGCTGTGTGTCAAGAAGCTCCTTGAGGTATACGATGGAGACGTTCTTGTTCGGGACCTCGATACCAACAGCCGCTTTTCCCGGGATGGGAGCTTCGATTCTGACTCCCGTAGTCGCAAGGCTGAGTGAGATATCGTCGACAAGGTTTGCGATCGCACGTACTCTTACGCCCTCCTCGGGAGCGAGCTCATAACGGGTAATAGAGGGACCTCTCGAGACGTCGATTATACGTGTTTTGACCTTGAAGCTGTTAAGCGTTTCGACAAGCTTGATTGCCGTCGAACGCATTTCCTCGCTTACGTCCTCGTTCTTTACGTTGTTTTCCATATTAAGAAGGCTGTATGGCGGGAAAACGTATTCCTTGACGGGTGAAAGCTCCTTTTCTGCCTCTTCGGTGGCAATAAGCTTCTTGCGTTCAACCATAAGCTCGAGCTCTTTTGCATCAGGGACTCCGGCAGTTATTTTATCGGCAGAGTCCTGTGACTCGGTCACTACTTCATCAACATCCTCTTCCGAAAGGTCGTCTTCGCCGTCTTCGTCTTTGAATATATCGTTAAGATCGATCTTACGCTTCTGCGCGGCTTGTGCCTCGCTGTCCTCAAGTGTAGCCTTCTTGGGCTTTCTAAAGCCGAATACGGACTCCTTTTGTGCTGAATTTACCTGCTCGGCGAGATCGTCTAAGGGAACGTCAGGGTTGAAGGGCTCGTCTGTCTGCTCGTCATGGTTTCTGAGTCTTTCCTTTTCCTTCAGAGCCGCGTCAAATGCAGTCGTGTCGACGGGGGCTCTGTCATTTTCGGGCTCAAGTGCAGACTCGTCTATCGTAAGCTTTGCTTTATCCTTGGGTGAATGCCATACCTTTTCCGCATCCACTGCCATTCTGTCCTTGCCCTCGCGGATCTTTTCCTTTATCTTTTTGAATGCCGTTGCAGGGGTAAGACCGAAAAGAAATGTAACAAATATGACCAGAAGGGGAATGAATATACAAAGTGTCAGGGGCTTTGCCATAATGTTCTGGAACAGTGCGGCAATAAATCCGCCTATCGCACCTCCGCCGCTCCAGTTCGTTCCGGCACTCCAAAGCTTGGCGATGTTGAGCGACTCTGCGGGAGTGGCGATCGTGTGGGCGACTACCGAGAACGAAACAAGTACGAATGCCGCCGATACCGCTTTCCAGAAAAGCGTATCGGAGATCACGTCTTTTTTCCAGAACAATGCCTGTATGATTATCAAAAAGGGCACTGTGATCGCACCGAATCCGAAAAGTCCGCAGAGCAACGGCTGTACGATCGTATTACCGAGGAAGCCTGCGTATGTGGGGAAAAGGAGACAAAAGGCGATGGCAAAAGCGAGCAAGCCCCAAAGGTACGGAATGATCAAATTCCAAATACTGTTTGGGTTTCTTTCCTTTTTCTCTTTTGGAGTTTCGTTTTTTTCTGTCGGAGAAACGGTCTTTTTCTTCTCCGGCTCTTTTTTTATCTTATGTTTGTTTTCTTCTTTTTTCTTTGTTTGGTTGTACTTATACGTCGGCATAGAAAACTTCCTTTTTTTGAACTTCTTTGAGCTTTTTGTTGATTACTTGGCTTAACCGAATATTATTGCGAGAACGCCCACTGCGAAGCAGTAATACGAGAACATTCTGAAATTTGATTTTTTTGATATGTATATGAGAAACTTCATTGCGAGGACACCGACTACCGCCGCCGCTACCGTTCCGGCGATGTAGGGTACAACGTCGGACGACGCGATAGGATTTTCTGCAATGTCAAATATCGAAAGCAGATTTGCTCCGATGATCGCGGGAATGGACATAATGAATGAGAACTTAACCGCCGTTTCTCTCTTGAGTCCCATAAACAGGCCGCCCGTGATGGTCGAGCCCGAACGGGAAAGTCCGGGGACTATTGCGCACATCTGGCAAAGACCTATAAAAAGTGCGTGGCGCGGTTTTGTTTTGTCGAGCGAAAGAGTGCCTTTTTCCAGTTTATCGGATATAAAGAGCACAAGTCCGTTTAAAAGCAAGATTCCGCCGATTATCTTTGTGTATCCCGTGAGTACCTCAACGTAGTCCTTGAAGAAGACCGCTGCTGCTAAGGGGAGGGTGGCTATTATGACGAGGATGACGAATCGCTCGTTTTCTGTGTAGTCGGAAAGCTTGAATTTGCCGGTGAATACTTTTTTGAACATTGTAAAAATAGCCGGGATCAAGGCGAAAATGTCTTTATAGTATACTATGAATACGGCGATCAATGTGCCAAGGTGGAGCAGTATGTCAAAAGTGAAGTGGCTCGCCTCTAAGTTTTCCATAGAAAAGAGGTTTTGCGATATTGCAAGGTGAGCAGAGCTGGAGATCGGAAGGAATTCCGCTATTCCCTGAATGACACCGTACAGAATTGCTAAAAATATACTCATAGACAGTACCTCGGTAAAAATAGTATATAGATAATATATAATAACATATATTCAAGAAAATTACAATAGGGTACGAATAAAAAAAGGAGTTACTTGGAAATGGCGCGTTGGATGTTTGTTGCTTTGGTGGGAGGTGCGGCAGGGTTTGTGAACGGACTGCTTGGCACCGGGGGTGGTATACTGCTTGTTTTTGCGCTGAATTATATGTTTAAAAATGCCGATGGCAAGGACATTTATGCAACGACGCTTGTCGTTACGCTGTGTATGTCTGCGGTTTCCGTTTTTATATACGGCAGAGGGGGCGGACTTCAAAGGTCAGAATGCCTAAAGTATGGGATTGCCGCCGTCCCGGGAGGCTTGATCGGAGCATATCTGCTTGACAGACTGAACGGGAAAACGGTTAAGAGGTTGTTTGGTGTGCTTCTGATAGTGGCAGGGGCAAATATGTCGGGATTGTTTTAGGAGGTTTTTATGATAGATTTTTTTGCCGGTGTTTTGATCGCATCCCTTGCCGGGATGGGGATAGGCGGGGGTGGGCTGCTCGTGCTGTATCTCGTGTTTGTTAAGGGGGCGGAGCAGTTAGGGGCGCAAGGACTCAATTTGGTGTTTTTTATCTGCGCGGCGGCATCTTCTCTTGTTTATCATGCGAAAAAGAGAAAAATAATGTGGAGGGTTGCCGGAATACTGGCACTTGCCGGGACAGCAGGCGCGTACATGGGCTCTGTGGCGGCATCGGCAGTCAAGCCGGAGACGTTGAGAAGCATTTTCGGTTGGTTTATTATGACTGCCGGTGCTGTTGTGGTGCTCAATTTTAAAAAGAAATAATTTTTTTGCAAAAAGGGGTTGACAATTCGAAAGTTGTGTGATATTATACTGAGGTAGTCTAAAGACAGCAGGTATCACAGTAAATCCTGCCGAGGATGAAAACAATCGAATTTATTGATTATATGAATTGGTTTGCTTTCGGTCGGTGTGTTTTGTGAACGCTGCAAGAAAGCATTTTTTGATTCAGGAGGTGAAAACCATGCCGAGCGCAAAAATATTGGAACAGAAGAAAGCAGTTGTGGCTGATCTTTCCGAGAAATTGAAGAACGCTACAGCAGGTGTTGTAGTTAACTATTCCGGTATCACAGTTGAGAACGATACAAAGCTTCGTGCAGAACTCCGTAAGGCCAATGTTGAATATAAAGTATATAAGAACACTTTGACAGCAAGAGCGTGCGAAGAAGCAGGTCTCGGTGGTCTTAAGGACCAGTTCGAGGGCATGACCGCTATCGCGATCAGCGCAGAAGATCCCATTGCTCCCGCTAAGATCCTCAAAGAGTATGCTGACAAGCTCGATACATTCGAGATCAAGGCAGGTTTCCTTGACGGTGAGATAATGGACAAGGACCAGGTAATCGCCCTTGCAGAAATTCCTTCCAAGGAAGTTCTCATCGGACGTATCGTTGGCAGCCTTATGTCTTCTCTTTACGGCTTTGCATTTGGATTGCAGGCTATTATCGACAAGAACGGCGAAGGTGCGGCTGAACCCGCAGCAGAAGCTACCGAAGCTTAAGCCAAAGCTTCACAACAAAATAACAATAATAAACAATATCTATATTGGAGGTAAATTAAAATGGCAAACATTGAAAATATCATAGAAGAATTAAAGTCTCTTACAATTCTCGAGCTCGCTGACCTCGTAAAGAAGGTTGAGGAAGAGTTCGGCGTATCTGCAGCTCCCGTAGCAGTAGCAGGCGCAGCAGCTCCCGCTGCAGCAGCAGCTGAGGAGAAGACAGAGTTCGACGTAGTACTTAAGGAAGCAGGCGCTAAGAAGCTTGACGTTATCAAGGCTGTTCGTGAGATCACCGGTCTTGGTCTTAAGGATGCTAAGGACCTCGTTGAAGCAGCTCCCAAGGTTGTTAAGGAAGCAGCTCCCAAGGAAATGGCTGAGTCCATCAAGAAGCAGCTTGAGGATGCAGGCGCAGTAGTTGAACTTAAGTAATTAAGGTTTAACACAAAAAAGTATATTGACTTTGGCAGGCTCCACACAGATGGAGCTTGCCGAAGAAAAATATAATATGCAGAGATGGCTGAGCTGGTCTAAGGCGCACGACTGGAAATCGTGTGAACGCTAATACCGTTCCGAGAGTTCGAATCTCTCTCTCTGCGCCAAAAAACACCACCCTGAATGGGTGGTGTTTTTTTGGCAAGAAGCAGAGAGAGAGATTCGAAAAGGGCAGTCGCCGAAGGCGAAAGAAACGATTCGGGGAATCGTTTCGGTGCAAATGTGTATTATTTTTCAAAAAAATAATATAAAAAAATAACTTTACTTATTGATTCTTTTCGTGATTTTCTAAATTTATTGACATACTTGCGAGACGGAGGGAGAGAAAAAACATTACTGTTTTGCTATTTTCATTATCATAATATAGGGGTGGAGTCTTTGAGGAGCATTCGCTCTTTGTGTGCCATGTGAAAGGTTGTGCATAGGGGGAATTATAGTGGTAACGTCAATGTAGATTTTTTGCAATAAAAAATCTGTGCAAACCTAAATGATTTGCACAGACTAAATGTTAATTTGCTTTTTTAAGGATGAAGTATGAACATTTTTGTAGTTTTTTTGATAAGCTTTTGGGTGACTGTTTTTTGGCGGGGATTTATCAGGAATTGAGTGCGTAATACTTGTATACGGGAGAGTAGCAATCATTGGGAAGCTCGAGAAAGACGTAGTATGTGCCCGTTTCTCCGCTTTGGGCTTCGGGATAAGAGAGGGAAACATTGACTGTTCCGTTTTCGAGTTTAACCTCATTTATTCCGAACGTGTCTGTTTTGCTTATACGTGTTCTGATCAAAACGAGCATTTTTTCTTTAAAGAAATCGTCGGTATATTCGTTTGCAATTTCAACGAAGCTCTTATTGTATGTGTCGGTAGTTACATTTCCGTCGAATGACTTGATTTCGACAAGCTCCATCAGCTGTTGACGTGTAGCTACGGGGTAGGCGCTTATGCCGGTGGTTTTTAACTCGCCGTCGATTATTGGCGCGATCTGATACTGATATACCGGAATAGAAAGATTGATTTCCGGAGTTTCTTCAAATTCTGCGACAAACGAGCCGTCCATACCGCATTCTCCGCGGACGGTATTTCCGACGTTATAAGTTTTATCGACCTCAAGGAAGCAGTAATAGAGAAATGTATTGGTCGTCCAGTGATCAGTGGTAGGATAGGTATATCCGATTCTTAACAGTTCGCTATCCATAGTAACGCTTGTTATTTCGGGTAGAACACCGTATTTGAAATCCTGTCCGAAAATGATCAAGGTTTTTTCTTCAAAGAATTTTTCGTCGTACTTAGCGACACCGTCCATAAACGTCGCGCCGATCTGATCATTTTTTACGCATCCGCTGAAATGGCGTTCGCTCAGGTACTTTTCAAGATCTTCCTTTGTATCGAATACGCGAACGGTATTGTCGTATTGCGGGAAGTATCCGACGCGCTCTATGTCATGCATGATCTGTCCGCCAACCTTGTATTCGAAGGGGACAGCTACGGGAGCGCCCTTTGCAGGTGCTTCGTGTTGATTGAAAACGACCTCGACGTTTTCGGAATATTTATCCTGAGGGACGGTTATAAGAATATGAAATACCTTTGATTTTATGTTGTCATAAGGGTCGGACACAACGGTGACCGTAATTTTTTCGTCGGAGTATTCAACGTTTTCGACTTCGGGGAGGTAACCCATAGCACCGGGAGCTTCTACTGCGACGACAATAAGTGCGTATTCATTGAAATAGGCGGAGTTATAGCTCTTTATTTCCTCGGAAAAGCCGTCATAAATTGTTAAGAATGCTCCGTGGGTTTCAGAGTAAAGTGCATTCAAGTCAAATGTTTCGCCGAGTGATTCGGTGAAGGAGGTAAGCTCATCCAAGGTTTTGATCGGCTTCGCATAGGGAAGAGAAACACTTGTATTGAGCACGGGGGTGTATATAGCGGGAGAATTTTTAAACGAGCCGAGTATCGACTCGTGAACGAGTATTTTTTCGGGCTCCGTTTCGGGTACGGTCTCCGCTTCTGTTTCGGGTACGGTCTCGCTCTCGGGTGTGTTTTCTTCAGTGTCGACCACCGTCTGCGGTTCTGTTTCGTCAGGCTTTTCCGAATCGGAAGAGCAAGCAACCAAAAGGAGCGTTCCGAGTAATGCTAATACAAGCACAAAATATTTCATATTCAAACCTAAGCCTCCGTTTTTTTGTATACACACTAATATTATCATATTGACAAATTGATGTCAATACCGGGGGCGTATAAATACCGTTTCGTTTTGGGGGGCAATGGTATTCACAGTACAGAGAAATCAATTTTTGTTTTGAGTGGCGACGATATTGCTTCCGAAAACATCTTTCACAATTACGTCTCCGATATTTACCGGGAGCGTCGCTGTGGTTTGGTTTATGATTTTCATGCAATCAAACACCTTTTCTTTCGGGATGGGTTGATCTGTTTTTACCGAAAGCAAGCTTCCGTCAGTGCATTTTACCGTCGAGGTAACAGTCCTTTTGGGAGAGATGCACTCATTTTCGGCGTAGATTTTGCCTCTGTTGCAGGTGTTTCCTTTTATTTCGATGATTTCTTTTCCCTCAAGATCAATACAAAGCTCGCATCCGAGAGGACAAACAATACAGGTTAAAATTTTTTCCATATCACACTACCTCCAAGGAAAAGTGGAGTTCTTTAACGTTTTTCAGGTGATCGTTTTTGAGTGTAACCGATTCCATTTCTCCCGGAGAAACCTTCGGGCGTTTTTTTGTGAGGAGTGTATTTATGCCGTCGGTAACTTTGATATTTACATTTTTGTATATGTTATTTACCCTGAAATAAACCTTTACATCGGTCAGATCGGTTATTCTTTGCGGTACGGTATATCTGATCTTACCGTCTGTAAATATGTTTATTTCCGTACTGTCAGAAAGGTCGTTGTTTATATATTTTGCCGCGCTTTTTCCCGCAATCTCGGCTTCGTCGGAAACGAAATCGACAAGATCGTGAACGTGCAAAACGTTACCGCAAGCAAAGATTCCCGAGACTGAGGTTTGTCTGTTTTGGTCGACGAGTGCACCGTTTGTGACCGGGCTTATTTTAACATTTGCGCTTTTTGAAAGCTCGTTTTCGGGGATGAGTCCCACCGACAGCAAAAGAGTATCGCAGGGGATGAACTCTTTTGTGCTTTCGATCGGAACGCGTTTTTCGTCAACCTCAGCGACGGTTATGCCTTCGACTCTCTCTTTACCGTGGACTTCGACAACGGTATGACTGAGCCTCAGCGGTATATTGAAGTCGTTTAGGCACTGTTGGATGTTTCTTGCGAGCCCGCCCGAATAGGGCATAAGCTCAAATACTCCTTTTACTTTTGCGCCTTCGAGGGTCAATCTTTTTGCCATAATAAGTCCGATGTCTCCGCTTCCCAATATAACCACGCTTTTTCCGGGCAAAAGGCCTTTGGTGTTTACAAGCTTTTGAGCTGTACCGGCAGTGAATATCCCTGCAGGACGGCTGCCTGCGATATTAAGTGCGCCGCGCGGACGCTCACGGCATCCCATTGCAAGGATCACGGCTTTTGCTTTTATTTGAAATATACCGTCATGGGGGTTGGTGGCGGTGACGGTTTTATCTTCTGTTATGTCCAAAACCATAGTGTTCAGCTTGACTTCTATGCCTGATTTTATAATTTTTTCTTCGTATCTGAATGCATATTCAGGTCCTGTCAGCTCTTCTCCGAATTTTTGCAGACCGAAGCCGTTGTGTATACATTGCTGTAACACTCCGCCGAGGTGGCTGTCGCGCTCCAGTATAAGTATATCTTTTATTCCGCAATCAAAGGCGGAGAGGGCGGCACTCATCCCTGCCGGCCCACCGCCGATTATGACAAGATCTTTCATAAATTTGGATTTCCTTTCGTTTTTCCGGTAATCACCGCTGAGTTAGCTCCGAATTTTGTTACACTTTCAAATGAAATGCCGTTTTCGCGGGCGATAAGCTCGATAATGTACGGAGTGCAAAAGCCGCCCTGACACCTTCCCATTTGCGCTCTTGTCCTGCGTTTTATGCCGTCAAGATCTGTAGCTTTTGGATTGGTGCGAAGGGCATCAAGGATCTCTCCTTCCGTAATTTTTTCACATCTGCAAACTATTTTTCCGTATGCGGGATTATCAGAAATCATTTTGTTTTTTTCTTCAAGTGAGGCATCCCGAAAACGCGTTGCCGAGGGGCGAGTGGATATATATTTTTTCTTTTTGTGCATAACTATGCCGCTGTCTTTAAGCATATCGACAACGTATTCGGCAATTGCAGGGGATGCCGAGAGTCCGGGAGATTCTATGCCTGCAACATTTATAAATCCCTTTTGGGGAGATTCAATTATAAAATCTCCCGTACTACCTACGGCGCGCAGACCGCAGAATGAGGTTATGTTTTTTCCTGTCGGGACTGTCGCAAGGTACTCGCACGCTTTGGATTGAATGGATGATAAGCCGACTTGTGTAGTATCCTTGTTGTCTTTTTCATTAAAATCGACTGACGTCGGACCGAGTAGGAGGTTTCCGTCGACGGTTGGGGAAACGAGAATGCCTTTACCCATAGACGAGGGAGGGCCAAAGATCGTATGGGTAACGGTTTTTCCGCACTCTTTGTCAAGTAGAATGTATTCGCCCTTGCGCGGACGTATGGTAAAGCTGCTATCATTTGCGAGTGCAGATACTTCGTCGGCGAAGAGACCTGCGCAGTTTATAATATATTTTGTGCTTACTTTTTCGGTGTACGAGGAAACCTCAAAGCCAAGATCGGTTTTTGTTATAGATTTCACGTTATAATTGCATTTCAGTTCTGCTCCGTTGTCCATTGCATTTCCTATTGCGGCAACTGCCAGTCCGTACGGGCAAACGATTGCGCCGGTCGGCGCATAGAGCGCAAAATGTGCACTTCGGGAGAGGGCGGGTTCAAGCTCGTGCAGTTCTTCGGAATTTAAGATCTTCAGTCCATTAACACCGTTCTTTTTACCCCTATTATACAGGTCGAGGATAGTTTTTAGATCTGTATCGTTAAAGCCGACGACCAATGAGCCGTTCCTTATATATTTTACGCCAAGCTCCTTGCAGACGGATTCCATCATTTGCGATCCTTGAACATTGAGCTTTGCTTTCAGACTTCCGACCGGAGCATCAAATCCTGCGTGAATTATAGCTGAATTGGCTTTGGTCGAGCCCATCGCAACGTCGTTTTCTTTTTCTAAAACACATATTTTCAGGTCATATCTTGATAAAGCTCTTGCAATCATTCCGCCGATGACACCCGCACCGATAATTACAACGTCATACATGTTGTTTACCCCCATAGGATTGACATTACTACATTATGGGTATATAATAAATCGATCAAACCGGATTGTCAACCAATGGCTTTAAAGGTGATAAACGATCAAAAACGATCACAAATGAGGGCGTTATGTTAAAAGAAGAGCGATACGATAAGATACTTGGCATTTTGGAGGAGGAGCAGTATATTTCTGCAATTAAGCTCAGCCGAATGCTGTACGTTAGCCTGCCTACAGTAAGGCGAGATCTGGCGGAATTGGCGCGCAGAAATCAAATAATCAGAAGTCACGGAGGGGCTAAAAAGATTCAGGCGGAGCATATTGTTTCCCCCCTGAACTTCCGAAAAACAGTCCACGCATCCGAGAAGCGATCGCTTTGCCGACGGGCGGCGGAAATGGTGAACGATAACGAAATTATTTTTATTGACTCATCGACGACTACTTTGCAGATGGCGGATTTTTTGAGTGAGAAAAAGGGGATAATCGTTATTACAAACGGAATATCGATTGCTGCGGTGCTTGCAAAAAAGGGAATAAAAACATACTGTACGGGCGGCGAGATATTTGAAAACTCGTTGGCTCATTTCGGCAGCTTTGCCGAAGAATTTATCGAGAGATTTAACATCGATACACTGTTTTTTTCGTGCCACGGCATAACCGAAAAGGGGATGCTTACGGACCCATCTCTTCCCGAAACGCAAATAAGGCGCGTGGCGATAAGACAGTCGAAGAAGATAGTTTTTTTGTGCGATGATACAAAGCTTGACGTGTCAACACCGTATAATCTCGCCCCGATTCAGACGGTAGATCACGTTATAACGAACACCGAGGAAGTAAAAAAATATTTTTCTCCCGAGGATCATACCAAGGTTATCGTAGTGTAGGGGGAAATGGGAATATTAAAACAAAAAGCGCACCCGAAAAAGCGGGTGCGTAATTCTATTTACTGAATCTTTTTGCGTAGCCGCATTTGCGGCATAATTCTTCGGCGGCACGTCTGTTGCTGAAACTATCGTAGATCGCTTTGGCGCGTGGGGAACTAATGATCTGATCGAGGTCCGATTCGAACAGATTTCCGAGAGCAATTACGCCCTCGGCATCAAGGCAGCAGGGCACTACCGTTCCGTCGCACAGTATGCCTATCTGGTCGCGTAGACCGTAGCAGAACATATCGGCATCTTTTTTGCATTCATCGGCATTCATATCGGGCCAGTCGAAGTGTTCTGCAAACTCGAGATATATCCTGTCGGCAAGCTTTTTGCCGTTTTTGTTTCGAACGTCTGTCCATTCGCCGGGGAATTCCTCGTGAAGTTTGTCTAAAATAGGCCTATTTTCTTTTTCTTCTTCGGTTCCGATGTTCCAAAGTCTGTATGCGATATAGCATCCGGTATTTGATGCTTTGTGTGCAAAATCAATGCAATTATCGAGGTATGAGCTATCGGCAAAAGCCTTATTTGCCGAGGGGGCGTGGAGGGATATGCTTATCTTGTGTGGGGGATCGGATAAGATATTGTCGCGTATTTTGCCTAAAAGTGTACCGTTGGTGGTGATTATGGGCAGAAATCCCATAGATTTTGCAGTGGATATGAATTTCGGCAGATCGGGGTGGAGGGTAGGCTCACCCATCAGGTGAAAATACAGATACTTGATCTTTCCCTTCAGCTTGCTTGCAAGATGCTCAAATTCATCTGCCGTCAGAAGCCTCGGTTTTCTCTTTGTCTTGTGACAAAACGTGCAAGATAGGTTGCATACGTTTGTTATTTCAAGATAAGCCTTGTTAAGCATAAGATTCACCCCTTCGATCAATATAACCGTTATGACAATTATATCTAAAACAGTTAGAAATTTCAAGTGGTAATGGCGAACTGTGTTCACAAGCGGGAGACCTGCGTTAGCCGATTTATATATTGCAGATAACAAAAAAGGCACACTTGATGTAATAAAATCAAGTGTGCCTTTAATTATGTATAGGTTATATTTCTATATCGCAGTAGACGGGTGAGTGGTCGGAAAGCGGTAAGTAATATTTTGGCGAATAACGGTTAAACGAGCAAATTTTCAGCTCTGACTCGGGTGTTAGCAGTATATGGTCGATTGCTTTTTCAAAGGGGAAATCGTAGTAATAGTCGTAGTATCCGTCGGCGAAGCAATAGTGAAGTCCCGCGCTTTCGTCGGGAGGAGCAATCGAAACGTCGTGTGCGTGGACGTATCCTTTTTCAAGCGCCGTCTTTACACATTGCGAATCATATCCGCCATTGAGATCGCCAACGATTATTGCGGGGCAATCGTATTTTTTTCTGTATTCTTCGATTTTTGTTATGATAAGACCGATTTGATATACCCTTGCGAGGTCCGAATAGGGTTGGTAGTTGGGGGTGTTCGGTTGTGACGATTTCCACCACAGATGGTTTGTCGCAAAGATCAAATGCTTTCCGTTTTCTTTTATGCGGAATACCGCTATATTCCACGATTTTGTTTTATAGTTATTGAAGCATCCTTCGTATCCGGGTAATTCTTCGGGATAAAGGGCAAAATGGGAATCTATAATTTCAAATTTGTCCGTGCGATAGATTATGGGGGTATCCTTACCCCAAAGGAGTGCATATTTCTGTCCGTTTTCCAATACTCCGCACATTAGCTTTTCAGCCATAAGCGACGACATTTCCTGACATCCGATGATGTCGGGAGATAGTTCTTCGTATACTTTTATAAAACCTTTAACCCTGGCATCAGCAGAGCAGTCAAGCCCTTTTTCTTCCCAGGCGGGCTTGTTTACATCGTTTTTCCAAAGGTTGTGAGACATTATTCGCAGACTGCAAGATTTCATTAAGGGTTCCTCCGAGACGGATTTTTTTTGGTTAACCGTTTGATTGGCGATTTTTGTTTGAAAATTTCATAAAGATAAAGTATGCACTACCTGCGGCAACCATAAGACTTGAGGAAAAGATCATTGTTCCGACACCGCCGAGGAGTCTCAGCAAGGGGATTGCAACAAGGCTCGATAGTGCGACGCCAAGTGTGTGCAGAAGCATTCTGTATGATGAATACTGACCGATATAATCATAATCGACAAGCTCGACTATGACGCAGGGGACTGCCGAGTCGATGACCGATATGCAGAGGGCAGACAAAAAGTACATTGTGTAGAATACGACTATATTGCCCGACATCATAAGCGGCATAAGTATAATCAGACAAAGGCTCGAAAAGAACGTAAGCTTTGAGTTTCTTTTTGGGGAAGAGACCTTGGAAAAGAAAAAGTTACCGATCATATAGGCGCTTTGCAGAATGAGCGAAAGAACTGCGGAGGCAGAGTCGCTTTTTGTTATGCCGAGCGAAAAGCCGATGGTCATTGTGGAGACGAATATGCCCGAATTAAAGCCGCGCATAAGGTGGGGAAGCGCCAGAATATAGAACGGCTTGTATTTCAGTATGTTGGTTTTTTTGGCTTGATTATCTTTTCTTTGGGGGAAGGTGGGCTCGGTCGAGCGTATGCTCATAGCGACAATAAACGATATTATTATAAGCGTGATTCCGAAAAGGAAGAAAAAGAGCATCGATTTATTGTAGTCAAATCTTGCGGTTACAAAAATCATCACCGATGAAGACAAAGCGCCCGTAAGCCCGCAAAAGAAGCTCGTTATTCCCATTATGTTTCCGAGGCGGTTTATATCGAGGTAATAATACGGTGTTTTGTACTGTACGACAGCTAAGACGGCCTGGTCAATATTGGTGATGATTCCTGCCGCAAACAGCCCTACCGTTTTGATCTTCAAAGACAGATTCGGGGTCAGACAAAAGGCGATCAAGGCGACAAAAAGAATGATCTGCAATAGAATCGATATTGAGTAGAGCTGCATAATTCTTTTTATTCTGTCGACTATGAGCGAGAAGCCCAGCATAACGACTACCTGTGTGATCTGCAAAACTGACAAATAGAGCATTACCGTGGTATCGGGAATGCCGTTTTTCAGCATAAAGCCTTGTATAATAGCATTTGTGATCAATGTGCAGGCAAGGCTGTATAGTGTGACGTGTATAACGTGCTTTTGATTGTTTGTGAGTTTCATTAATTTTACCCTCTTGTCAAGAAGAAAATCGGGAAATCATTACCTGAATAGTAACACATAAAATTTAAAAAGTAAATAGGGACAAAAAAATTTTTGAAAAAACACGATTGGAAGATTTTATGAATAAATATATTGATATTTGATCAATATGTATGATATAATAAAATGTGGAAACGGAGGGAGCAGAATGAGAGTACGAAAGAAAAACAAAATGATCGAATACGATCCGTACCTTTTGCCTTATGAAAAGGACTTAGAGCTTCGTCGGGCGCTTTATGCCTCAAAAAGAAAAGAGCTGTTAGGTAATTTAAGAAAAATAAAAAGCTTTGCAAACGGGCATCGATATTTCGGCTTCCACCGCAAGAGGACAGGTTGGGTCTACAGAGAATGGGCTCCCGCCGCCGAGAAAATGTATCTTACGGGTGATTTCAATAACTGGGATATATCCTCGCACCAAATGAAAAAGCTTGAAAACGGCATTTTTGAAATAGAATTAAAGGGCAGGAATGCTTTGATTCCCGGACAAAAGGTTCAGGCTATTGTGATATATAAAGGGCAGACCCTTCGCCGTGTGCCTACTTATGCTACGAGAGTCGTGCAGGACCCCGTTACCTATTTATGGTGTTGCGAGCTTGAAGAGCCGAACGAAAGGTTCCCTTGGACCGACGGCGGTTTTGTTCCGCAAAAAACACCCTTTATCTATGAATGCCATATAGGTATGGCTCAGGAAGAGG
Source organism: Clostridia bacterium (assembly GCA_017441005.1). GTDB lineage: Bacteria > Bacillota > Clostridia > Oscillospirales > CAG-272 > RGIG1995. The sequence goes on from JAFSAM010000077.1 coordinate 21,809, forward strand.
GACGGGTAGGTACTTATAGTGAATTCACAAAAAACATCCTTCCGAGAATAAAAAAGCTGGGCTACAACACGATACAGATCATGGCGGTAATGGAGCATCCGTATTACGGCTCGTTTGGCTATCAGGTGTCAAACTTTTTTGCTGTTTCATCGCGTTGCGGACACGGTAGCGAGCTGAAAGAGCTTATAAATACCGCTCACGAAATGGGGATTGCCGTATTGCTTGACGTCGTGCACTCGCACGCTGTCAAGAACACGAATGAGGGGCTGAACGAGTTTGACGGAACGGTATATCAGTTCTTTCACGGTGGGGTAAGGGGTGACCACAGCGCGTGGGGCACAAAGCTTTTCAACTATTCAAAAAACGAGGTACTTCATTTCCTTCTTTCAAACTTGAAATACTGGATGGAGGAATTCCATTTTGACGGCTTCCGCTTCGACGGAGTGACGTCGATGCTTTATCACGATCACGGGCTTGGCAGTGCTTTTACCGACTATTCTATGTATTTTTCGACCAATACAGATACCGATGCCGTTACCTATCTGCAGCTCGCAAACGAGCTTATTCACGAGATCAACCCCGATGCCATAACCATCGCCGAGGATATGTCGGGAATGCCCGGTATGTGTATTCCGATAAGCGACGGCGGAATAGGCTTTGACTACCGACTGTCGATGGGCGTGCCCGATCTTTGGATCAAAACCATCAAGGAATATACCGACGACGAGTGGGATATGGGTAAGCTGTGGTATGAGCTTACCTCCCGTCGACCGCACGAAAAGAATATCGGCTACTGCGAGTCGCACGATCAGGCATTGGTGGGTGACAAGACGATCATGTTCAGATTATGCGATGCCGATATGTATACCTCAATGAGCAAAATATATACCAACAGCGTGATAGACAGAGGTATTGCCTTGCACAAGATGATCAGACTGCTTACTGCATCTCTTGCCGGAAACGGGTATCTGAACTTTATGGGCAACGAGTTCGGCCATCCCGAGTGGATAGATTTTCCGCGCGAGGGCAACGGCTGGAGCTATCACTATTGCCGCAGACAGTGGAGTCTGGTCGATTCTCCCGAGCTCAGATACTGCGAATTAAACGAGTTTGATATGGCAATGATAAAGCTTCTCAAGGAGGGCGACCTTCTTGAAAAAACGGCTGTAAACCGCTGGATGCATCAAGACGACAAGCTTATTATTTATACCAAGGGAGACTTTGTATTTATATTCAATTTCCACCCGACAAAGTCGTTTGACGGCTATTTTGTGCCGGTGGGGGATATTGGAAAATACACCGTTTCGCTTTCGACCGATGACAAAATATTCGGAGGATTTGAGAGGGTGGATACCGAGGTCGAATACAGTGCATATAAAGCACAGGACGGCAGAGTCGGCTTCAAATGCTATATTCCAAACAGAACGGCAATTGTCTTAAAGAAAAAATAATACAAGCATAAAAAATGACCGTACTGAATTGTACGGTCATTTTCATTGTTTTCTTGATTTATCGGCTTATCTTCTGCCCCAGATGCAGTCTTCAGCAAACTGTTCAGCGATTACGCCTTCGGGAACGCCTGTAGACTTGGACTCGGTAAGAATGTTCTCAACGGTATTGTAGATGTTGTATACCTTCTTGAGAACCTCTTCTTCGTTGTAGTTGCCTGCAGCTTCGCCTGCCGCGTTGATTACGCCGCCTGCGTTGATGATGAAGTCAGGCGCATAAGCGATACCTCTTGCCTTGAGAGCTTCACCCGAAGCGAGGTCGAGGATAACGTTATTAGCCGCACCTGCAATTGCCTTACAGTTGAAGTTGGGGATTGTGTCGGGGTTAACGATAGCACCCATAGCACAGGGAGCGAGAATGTCGCATTCCTGAGAAAGGATCTTGTCTGCGGGAACGATCTCTGCACCGAACTTGTCGCGGAGCTCTTCGAGAGGAGCCATGTTTGTACGGTTGGAAACGTAGAGCTTAGCACCCTCTTTTGCGAGGTGGTGGCAAAGGTCGAAGCCAACCTTACCGATACCCTGAACGGCAATCTTCATACCGTTGAGGTTGTCAGTGCCGAAAACTACCTTTGCGGTAGCCTTGATACCCTGCCATGTACCGATGGAGGTATAGGGAGAGGGGTCGCCGCTGATATGGGGAAGACCGCAGATGTACTTTGTTTTTCTTGCCATAATAAGAGCATCGTCGCAGTCTGTGTTAACATCTTCTGCTGTGATGTAGCAGCCGCCGAGAGCGTTTACAGCTTCAGCAAATGCTTCGAACATAGCTTCTGTCTTCTGGGAAGGATCGGCAATAATAACGCCCTTACCGCCGCCAAAGTCAAGACCTGCTGCAGCATTCTTGTGAGACATACCGCGAGAGAGACGGAGAACGTCGAAAAGTGCATCGTCGCTTGATGCGTAAGGATAGAGACGGCAGCCGCCGATGGCAGGGCCTCTAACTGTATTATGTACTGCAATAATAGCACGAAGGCCTGCTTTTTCGTTGTTTACGAACAATACTTTTTCGTGTCCGCGATCAACCATAGTTTCAATGAGTTTCAAAGAAATCACCTCTTAGAAAAATTTGAATAAACATATCCAAGGCATGGAAAGATCGAGCCAAATTAAACGTCCAAAAAAGCCTTTAAGAGATTCTTATCTTCCATACAAAAAATATGGAAATATTCTATCATAAAGATGTTGTGGTGTCAATATTTTTTTGCATAAAAATTTTAAGTTTTTTTAAAAAAACGCATTAAAGAAGACACATCGGAATGTACAGATTGAACCGATGTGCCTGTGTGCTTAAATCCGGGGACCGGAAATCAAGAATATAATTTTCTTTTTGTCCGATCTTTCGGGAGAAAATCTATATCAGCCGGCTGAATAATCGACACCGAGTGTTTCGCAAAGGGAAAGAACGGTTACGGGAGTGTCGACACGGAGGTACACACCGTATCGGTTATCTACGGTCATTTTTCCGTCTTTTATGGACGAAATGACTATTGTATCCGTGTAGGGCTCTTCATATTCGCCGTAGTCTGCACGGGTATATGTTATTTCGAGCTTTGAGCCATTGAGGATATAGGTTCCGTAATCGCTCGGGAAGCCCATCGGAGCCGTATACCATCCTTCCTCGCCTTGCATAGGCATATAATACGAGTTGTAGAGGGTGCGTCCGTCGCTTTGGGCAGTTCCGTCCTCGTTGAGCGTAATGGTGTGGGTATATAAGCAGTTGTCTTCGCGGATGACGCTCATCCAAGTGCCTGTGATATCGCTTTTTGTGATCTCGGGAGAGGCAACGCTTTGTGTCTCCGACTCGGTTTGGATCGTGGTTTGCTCTGTTGTGTCCGATTCATCTGTAGCTGTCGATTGTTCTTCAAGTGTTTCGTTTCCGGGTCTTGCGTGGGTTATCGCTTCATTTTTGCGGGTCACTATGCTGCATCCTGTCGAAAGAATTGCAAGTGTTAAGATCAAAGTAATAAAGACAAATGTTTTTTTCATATTGGTATTTTCTCCTGTAAATTATATTTGTATCGCGAAATGTACCAAACAACACAATGATAGCACATTTATGTGGGAAAATCAATAGCGTTGTTCTATTCCCGAAAAACTGTTTTTTCAAAAAATAAGTAAATATTTTTAATACTCATTGAAGATATTTTGTTTTTGTAGTATAATTCAAAACACATACAGTTAAGGTTGGTAAAAGGAAATGAGTATAAAAGTAACAGACGTAAGATGTCAAAAGGGCGATGCGGCATTTTTGCTTGACGATGGGAAGACTGCCGTTTTATACGATACGGGCTTTGGTTTTACCGGATATAACGTCGCCGATAATATAAAAAAGGTATTGGGAGATAGACCGCTTGACTATATTTTTCTGACACATTCGCATTATGACCACGCACTCGGAAGTGCTTATATTTTGAGGAAATATCCTACGGCAAAGGTGGTTGCGGGCAGTTATGCGGCAGGCATTTTCAAGCGCGACGGCGCAAAAAGAGTAATGAAGGAGCTCGATAAGAAATTTGCCGAAAAATGCGGAGTATTCGACTATGAGTTCCTCGGAGACGAGCTGAAGGTCGATATTGCCGTCGAGGACGGCGACGTTGTCAAGGCGGGAGATATGGAGTTCAGAGTGCTCAGTCTGCCCGGGCATACCCGTTGCTCCGTAGGCTATTATTGCGAAAAAGAGGGGCTGTTTCTTGCCTGCGAAACGCTGGGCGTATACGACGGAAGCAAGATCGTTCCTTCGTTTCTTGTCGGTTACAAAATGTCGATCGAGTCGATCGAACGGGTGGAAAAGCTCGATATATCGTCTGTTGTTATGCCGCACTACGGTCTGCTTGACGGCGAAGAGACAAAATTCTTTCTTCGGAATATGAAGGCTTTTTCAGAGCAAATGGCAGATTTTATTCTTGGCGGCATAAAATCGGGATACAGCGACGAAAAACTGATCGAACTTTTTAAAGAAAAATATTGGAACGGACATACGAAGGAGGTCTATCCCGAGGATGCTCTCAAGCTTAATACTTCAATAATGATCAATTTGATAAAAAAAGAGCTTTTGCAATAGAAAAAATGACACGTCAAAAACGTGTCATTTTTTATGCATAAGAAATTATCGGATAAAGCTTATTTAACTATACAGGCTTGTCTGTAGTTAATGGAAAAAGATAATTCCACGTCCGATTTTCTGTACTCGGTTATTCCTTTCAAGGGGTCGCAAAAAATATACGTTTTGCTTGTGTAACCGATAAGCACCATGCAGTGAGAAAAAGAATGCCATTCGACCTTTTTGCCTTTTACGGTGGCTTTCCAGCATACGCTCGGATCTCCGTTCATTTCGATCAGTCCCCATAGGATAACGGGTGTGCCTTGATCTATCATTTTTTCATAATATTCCATTGATTCTCCGCTGACGTCGACAACCTTTTTCGGAGAACCGAGTGAAGCAAAAAATGCATTGCCTGTTGCAACGATACAGGGGGCATAGCATCCGTAGCCCACTCCCTTTGCATCTCCGACATAGGTCGTCCACGGGTCGCCGTTTTTGTATGGCGACTTCGGCATATAATTGTCATACAGTATTACCGGATCGATGTTATATCCGGCATAGTTTAAGGCTATCGCAAGTGACACGACCTCGCAGCCGTTTGGAAGAAGTGGTTTTTGCATAATGTTTGTTACCTTTAAGCGGGCATATTCGTTTTTCGGGCTTGTCGGTGCTTTCGTTTCGTTAGGCTTTTTTGTCTGTTTCGTCGTTTCTTCCCGTGTGAATTTAGGCTCCTCCGTTTCGTTTGGCGGAGTGGAAATGGTATCAATTTCCGAATCGTTAAACGCAGGGTAAGAAGGCTGATCGTAATTATCCATACAGGCTGTCGCCATATAACATACCAAAAGAAAGATCAATACGAGTAACTGTGTGTATTTTTTCATAAAAAAATCCCTCCTCTGCTAAAAAGGGTAACACAGGGGAGGGAAAAAAGTATTCATAAAAATGTAAGTGAAATGTAAGAATGTTGCTTTTATTTATAAAATGTCATACCCGAAAAACGGCACGTTTCCATATCCCAGCAGAGCATCATCGTTCCCAGAGCAGAGGAGTTGAAATCAAGAATGATCTTGCCGTCCGAATAGAAGGCGGTGGGTATTTGATTGTTTATGATGGCTATTATATCAAAAACGTCGCGTCTGTCGGCGGAATAAAACTGCCAGCGGCAGTAGGAGTAAAAAAAGTCGGCTATCGGGTCGACATACAGAATACTGTCGCTTATGTATGCTCCGCCCGACAGAGGGGTCTCCTCTCTTTCGTAGAACACTCCCGAGAGCAAGATCTGTAAATAATTTGACAGATCTGTATTGCTTCCGTTCAGGCGGTGGTATTCGGCTGAATCGCATATAGTTTTGAAGCATTCGTTTACTGTGGCAGTTTTGTATGTGTTTCTTGTCAATGGCTCGATGATGAAGGATATCAGGTTTCCGTCACTGTCGCAGGCAAAGTTCATTATGAGCTCGTTGTAGCTTGTTCCGCATGACAATATAACGTTTTTTACAAGATGGATATCCCTTGTTGTGTAATATTCGGCTTTGGAAAAGTCATATTGATTGGAGTCGGTAAACGATTCCGAAAGCCGTCTGATCTTTATGGTTATCCAAGCCGGCACCTCTTCCTCAAGAGGGGCTTGATCTTTGATCAACGTCCAGGGGTAAGCATCGCTGATCATTTTTCTCTTTTGTGTTTCATCATGGCTTTTTTGAACGTCTACCGTCACGGTCTTGTTCTTCTCTTTTTCAAAAAGCGTTCTTGAATTTTTTATCAAGATAAAGCCGGAGATTATTATTGCCAAAGCGATTAATACTGCGACAACCGAATCAATAATTCTAATCTTTGTTTTCAATTAATCTTCGACCTCCTTCCGCATAAGGTACGGTTATAAACATAGTTGTACCCGCGCCCGATCTGCTTTTTGCCGTAAGGCGTGCATAGTGTCTTTTTGCGATCTCAAGGCAGAGGGACAGTCCGAGTCCCGCGCCGCCCGCGGAGCGTGATCTTGATTTATCAGCCATATAAAAGGGCTCTGTAATTTTTTTGAGCACGTCTTTTGTCATTCCGATCCCGTTGTCCTGAACGGATATCACGATACCGTTCTTTTCGCATCTTGATTTCAGCCTTACGGTTCCGCCCTCAAACGAGGCTTTTGCCGCATTGTCGACGAGATTGTAGATAAGCGATTTGAAAAGCTCTCTGTCGCAGAAGATCTCTCCGTCTTCGCCCTCGTATGTCAGCTTGAGCTTCATTTTTTCGAGGGATGGTTCCATGGTGTTTTTCACCTCTGACAGAATGTCGCTTACGGAGTATACATTATAATCAAGCTCTGCGCTGTCTGCCGTGGCAAGCTGGAGCAGCTTTGACGACATATTCTTCAGCCTCTTTGCCTCATCTACGATTATTCGCGAATATTCCAGACGCTCTTCGTCCTTTACGTCTTTTTTTATACGCAAAATATCGCCGTAGCACAGGATGGACGTTAACGGTGTTTTCATCTCGTGCGCAAGATTGTTAACGTACTGCTTTCTTCCCTCGGCAATGTCTTCAAACTTTTTCGCGTTTTCCTCTACGGCTTCTGCCATTATGTTGATCTTTTCCGATATTTCCCTGATCTCGGCACTGCCTTTCACTTTTACTCTTGCGCTGTAGTCGCCCTCCGCGATCTTGCTTACTGTATTTTTCAGCTTTGACAGCGGCGAGAGAAGGAATATAAGAAAACAAAGCAAGATTAGCGATATGAGTACGGCAAAAATTATACTCACATACCCCGCCGTTTTGAAAAGCGAGGTGTATTCGTTGAATATATTACTGATATCGTGAAGGGTGTATAAAGCGTAGCTGTTTTCTTCAGCCTGAAAGACCGATGCACTGACAATATACGTCAATGAATCGTGTTCATATATGTGCGTGGTGAATTTGTCCTTTTCAAGCTCGTTGAAGGAGGGAAGCAGCTCTGTTTTTATGTTGTAGAACTCGCCACCGCAGCCCGTCATGTCACCGTTTTGGGAATATATAGCCAAAGCATAAATTGAGCCGTATTCGCTGTAATGCGAGCTTCTTTCGGCTATGATCTTATCGGTTTCGTCTTTTGACAGCAGAGCGATTCTGTCCAAAAGCTTTTTTTGTGATATTTCATTTTGGACCGAGGAAACAAAAAAGCTTCCCTCGTTAGCCGTGGTTTTTCTCACGTTATCGATCGAAGACGAAAAGGTGATGTGCAGTACCGTTATCGTTGTTATCCCGACTGCGATCATAATAAACAGAAGGGATACAAGAAATATTTTCCACTTCAGCTTCATACTATTCTTCCCAACCGTCGAGACGGTAACCGAGCTTCGGTATCGTCACGAGCTTTGTGTGCAGAGCTAATTTTTTTCGGATCTGCTGAATGTGTATATCAAGTGTGCGGCTTTGCCCTTCAAAGTTTATTCCCCATACAGACGACAGCAGTCTGTCTCTCGGAATGGCGATGTTGATGTTTTTTAGAAAATACACAAAAAGCTCAAATTCTCTTGGGGTGAGAGGTATCTCTTTGCCGTTCTTTTTTATGCTGTGACGCGTGATGTCTGCAATAATATCTCCGTAGTGCAGTATGGGCGACAGCTTGTTTGCTCTCCTCAGAACGACCTCTATTCTTGCAAGTAATTCCAAAGCTTCAAAGGGCTTTACTATATAATCCTCGGCGCCCAGCTTCAGCCCGTTTACCTTGTCGAGAACGTCCTGAAGCGCGGTAAGGAAAATTATCGGAATATTGCAGCCGTTTATCTTTTTGATCACATCAAAACCGTTTAGTCCGGGCAGCATAACGTCTAAAAGCACAAGATCCCAATTTCCGTCCTTTATGACCCCGACTGCCGAAAGACCGTTATCGCATATCTCGCTGTTGTATCCCGCCATCGAAAGGGTAGCTTTTATCGTTTTTGCAATGTTGATATCGTCTTCTACGATGAGTATGTTTGTCATAGTTTTTCTCCCGAAATATAGGGTGCATCCCGTTATGATGATATTGTAGCATAAACGGTATGATAAATCACCGCTTATGTAATAAAGGTATTATGACCGAAATGTAAAATATAGGTTTCAAACATAAAAAAGGGAACAAATAAAAAGGTCTGTACAAACCATTATGATTTGCACAGACCCGTAGATTTAAGTTTTCTTTGCCTGTTTTTTCAAAAAATAAAGCGCACAAATATAGAGGTCTGCACAGACTTTTGTAGTTTGTACAGACCAATAGATTCAAGTTTTCTTTGCCTGTTTTTTCAAAAAATAAAGCGCACAAATATAGAGGTCTGCACAGACTTTTATAGTCTGCACAGACCAAAAGATTCAAGTTTTCTTTGCCTACTTATTCAAAAATAAGGCGCACAAATATAGAGGTCTGTACAGACTTTTATAGTCTGCACAGACCCATAGATTCAAGTTTTCTTTGCCTACTTTCTTTCCGAAAAAGAAAGTAGGCGAAAAAGAAAGTAGGCGAAAAAGAAAGTAGGGAAAGTAGGTCAGAAGCCGAATTTTGAATAGTAGGTGTCCATATCGACAACTACGCTTTCTTTTCTCGATTCTTCTGCGGCGAAGGCGAGGAAGTGGTTGCGGACGGAAACGTCGATGTCGGCGGCACGATAGCCGTTATAGCTGCCGCTCAAATACTGGTGCAATTCCTCGACCAGACCCTGGTCGCCGCCACCGTGACCGCCGTTTATGGATTCGTCGGTTCTGACTACGGGAACCGAATAGGTTTTACCGCTTTCGAAATTGAACACGTGAATTTCGGTAGCTGCGGCGTGAGCATAGAGCTCGCCCTTTGTTCCGTAGATTCGAATGTATCTGCCGCCTCGGTTGAAGGCGTTTACGTTCAGGGTTGCGGTAACTCCGCCCTCAAATTCCATATTGACGACCTGATGGTCGGCAACGTCGTTGTTTGCGTGGTATACACAGAGGCCGTAATCGGTATTGCGGAGTGCATTCATAACGTCCTCGTCGGTGGGATTCTGATATGCATCGGTGAAGCCGCGTGTGATGATACGGCGGCGGGGATTTTCTTTAAAGTCTACGTAGTGCTTAATGCAGTTGTAGGGACAGGTATTACCGACGGGGCAGTTGCCGTCACAGCAACGAACGGGTGCGCCCTCGGGTGCATTTTTTTCTGTGAAGTGAGTCAAAGAGCCGAACGACGTGATCTTTTTGCAGGGCTTATCGACGATCCATTGGATCATATCGAGGTCATGGCTCGATTTTGCCAAAAGCATGGGAGCCGATTCAGCCTCGCTGTGCCAGTTTCCGCGAACGTAGCTGTGGCTGAAGTGCACGTTACCGATTCCCTCGACCTGATCGACGGAAACGACATCTCCGATCGCACCGCTCATTACGATCTCCTTGACGTGCCAGAAGAAGGGGGCATAGCGGAGCACGTGGCCGACAAGCACCTTTGTGCCCTTTTTACGGGCAGCGGCGGCAATGTCCGCACACTCCTTGGCTGTCGGAGCGACAGGCTTTTCAAGAAGTAGGTCATAGCCTCTTTCGATAGCTAACAAAGCGGGCTCGTAGTGCATATTGTCAACGGTGGATATTACGGCAAGATCAGCCATTTTAGGCTCTGCCAATATTTCCTTCCAACCGGGATAGCATCTCTCCTTAGGAATGGAAAATTTTGTTTCAAAGTGCTTTCTTCTCGCTTCTTCGGGGTCAGCCATACCTACGATCTCGTAGTTTTCGGGGTATTCTGCCATAAGATTTGAGTATCTGTTTCCGCGGTTTCCCGCGCCGATTATGATCACGCTGATTTTTTTCATTGAAAAAACCTTCTTTCTTGCTATTACAATCTTGACATTTCTTTATTTTTATTTTATAGTATTTTTAAAGAAAATCAAGAGTTTATATTGACGAACAATAACACAATATTGCTGTTTTGGGGGCATTATGATTTCTTCACGCTACGAAACGCACAACATCAAAAATTCTGTTTTACCGTTTATTTTTCATCCGTCGTTTAAAATGAGTCGGCGAGTGAAGATACCGAACTGGCATAAAAACATTGAATTCCTCCAGTGTATCGACGGAGAGGGCTTTGTTCGTTGCGGCACAACGGTAGTCCCACTGAAACCGAATTCCGTTGTGACCGTTAATTCGGACGTTTTGCATTCGATCGGGACGGATTCGTTTCTTGAATACCGATGCCTGATCCTTGACAACGGTTTTTTGGTGTCAAACGGTATTCCTGCCGACGGGCTGTTTTTCCGTTCTTTGTTGGATTCGCCGAAGCTTGTAGATCAATTTAACCGAGTATGTCAGGCGTTTCTTGAGCTTGATGCCGAGGATTTCAGATCGGTTGCATATTTGCGGAGTGAGGTCATGCGCTTTTGTGTTGAGCTGTGCGAATTCAGCGAGCCGAAGCAACCGACGGAAATGGATAACGATTACGTCAAGGAAGCAATTTACTATATTAGAAGTCATTTGACGGAGCAGGTCTCGCTGGACAGACTTTCGGCTGTGGTCGGGGTAAGCAAGTTTCATCTTGCGCGCCAATTCAAAAAGTATACGGGTAATTCGATCATTCAAACAGTCAACCTTATGCGGTGTGCCGAGGCACAGCGCTTGCTGGAGCAGGGAATGAGCGTATCTAATGTCGCCGATGCCTGCGGCTTTGCCAATCATTCGTATTTTTCAAAGACGTTTTATTCAATAATGGGCAAGCTCCCGTCTGATGTGTAACCGAAAAAGCACATCATTTTCGGTTTTTAACTTGTAATTTGATACAAAAGGAGAAAAAACACCGTGAAACGCACATATTCGGTTTTATTTATCGGAAACAGCTACACATATTATAACGATATGCCGACCGAGATTTTTAAAAGGATAGCGGAGTCGGGGAGGGTTACTGTAGACGTTACAGCCATTACAAAGGGAGCACACACGCTCTCAAGGTTTGCAGATCCGTATGACAGTTACGGAGCATCGGTCGAGCGGGAATTGACGGGGGATAAAAAATACGATTACGTGATATTGCAGGAGCAGAGCTGTCGTCCCATTACCGAGAATGCAGGCGATTTTTACTCTGCGGTAAGAAATCTTGCCGAAAGAATAAGACATACGGGGGCGGAGCCTATCTTGTATGCAACCTGGGGTAGGGAAAAAGACAGCCCGACGTTAGAGCAGTATGGCTGGACAAACGAAAGTATGACCTGGAAATTGGCGGCGGCATATCGTGCGATCGGCGGCGAATTGGATATCCCCGTCGCATACGTCGGACTTGCCTTTTATGACGTTTACAGCAACCGTAATGACATAGAGCTTTACGCCGCCGATAGGACCCATCCGTCATACAGCGGAAGCTATCTTGCCGCGGTGTCTTTGTTTTCAAAGATATTCGGCGTAGACCCCACAGATATCAAATTTACGGGAGGTTTATCTGCCGACGATGCCGAAGTGCTTTGCCATGCGGCAAAGAATGCGATTTGTTCTGATCCCGCTATCCCGAAGGAGTACATAACTTCGTCAATAGGGATAAAATGATTCTTTGTGATAATATAAAAAAGGATCTCTCATCCCGTCTTTTTGCTGCGCAAAAATCCACCATTCTCGCTGCGGCGGAGGACTATCTCGCGTTCTGACAGTCCACCGGACTGTCATTCATTGCGCGTAGTAACGCTTCGCTACCCACAGGAAAGGGCTTGAAATAACATTGCATTAAAAAAATATGGAGGAGCTTGCTCCTCCATATTTTGATTTGTAGCTTTAGCGCCAAAAACCACCACTTGAAGTGGTGGAATAAAAAACCTTTAGATTCAATTGGTTGAATATATATGGGTAATAAAAATAGATGAAAATAAGGCTTTTGGTGCATTCAGTATATCACATATTAAATTAAAGTCAATGGTTTTTTGAGATTTTTGCGGGGGAGGTTTTTTAACTTAAAAATGACGTTTATGCGTTTTTTAAAAAATAATTTTTTTAGAAAATAAATATTGAAATAAAAAATATTCTGTGATATAGTATTTAAAGGACATAATCGTTTTTATAAGGAGAGGTTTTATGAAAAGAATACTGTTCAGTTTACTTGTTCTTGTACTTGTTGTATCTTTTGCTTCTTGCGGGAATAATGACGGTGTCGGTGATGAAGTAAATGAGACTCATTACGAAACAGAAACAAACGATGAAACAAAAGTTTCCGAAGAGACGGAAGCAGAGACTGAGATAACTATTGGCGGAAAAAATATAAATGATTATTATAAAGTAGTTCAGTTTGATCTGCCCGAAGGTTCTTTCAGGGATGCTGTCGTTGCGCATATGAGAGAGCAGGCATCAATAGAATGGGTTTGCTCGGAAACTTTTGGAATAACCGAAGATTTTAACAGCTGGGGAATACACCTTCAATTTAAAAAAGGCGAGAAATACGTAGGAATTCCTTATGCCGATACAAAGGTAAGCGCAGAGCAGTTCAGACAGGCTTTGGTTGACGGAACGTATACTTGCCAATCCGATAAATGGAAGGACGTATACGGAGTTCAATGTGTTTCTTCGATATACAATTCTATTCAGCAAGTAGCCCCGAACGTTTACGGAACTACTTATAATATGACTCCGGGAATAGTGTCGTTTGAATTCAGAGGCATTATATGCGGACAGTACGAGGTACCAAAGTCGCTGAGAAAAACTCAGGAGATCATTGATACAAATTCCGGTGACGTAATGTGCGAAGCTTATGCACAGCTCAAAAAGGGAGACGTTATCATAATGCAGGACCTTGACAGAGGTGCTGCGCACACCCGATTGGTTGTTGAGGATGCCGTTGTTTTGAGAAATGCGGCGGGTAAAATCAACAAGGGAAGAAGCTATGTTCAGACAATAGAGCAGACGAACTCTTTCGATGCACAGCGTACGGACGGTGTAAAAACCACATGGTATGTGGATCATAAATATTCTTTTGATAAACTTATTCAAACCAATTACGTGCCGATAACTTTTGAAATATACAATAAAGACAGATCAGAGTGTGAGGCTCCTTATTTGCTTCTTGACAAAGAGATCACCCCAAAGCAGATAGAAAAGGGAGCAATAGGAAGCAATGTTGAATCTAATTTCCCCATAAGATACGTTTATCTTGACTTGTATAGCAAGGACGGAAAGCTTGTAAAAAGGGAAATGAAGTTTGATATGGCGGATGAGTTTAAGGTAATTCTCCGCAAACCTTCGATAGCTCTTGCTTCAAATCTCGAAAAAGGCGAATATACGTTCGTTTTGACCGCGGGCATTGCAAGAGGAAGTGCAGAGCTTGCAAGAGTAGATTTTACGGTAGAGTAAAAAGTGAATTCAAGAAAATAATCGAAAAACAATGGACACATCATAAGGGTAGATCCCCAAAATGATGTGTCCGTATTTTTTTAGAAAAAGTTTTTTGGCTTACTCTGATTAAGCGGAATAAGTTTATTTTTTAACGGTTATTTGCCAACTTTTTTAAAAGGGCTGCAGGTTAAGCTTTACCTGCAGCGCCTACTAAATTGATTTTATTTAAAGCCATTGCTTTAACCGATTCAATAGGTTTTTTCATAAAAATGTCAACGGCAAGGCTTCTGTCGGGGTCATTTAAAGTTTCAAGCACACCTGAGGCAAATGAGCAACAAACGTCTGTACCGATATTCATTTTGCGTACCCCCGCTTTGATAGCAGCTTTTACTTGGTCATCGGGAATACCGGTGCCGCCGTGAAGAACAAGGGGGATGCCTCCTGTTGCCTCTCTTATAGCTTTTATTCTCTCGATATCGAGGCGGGGCGTTTTTTTGTAATGACCGTGGGCATTTCCTATGAGCACGGCGAGACAGCAAACACCCGTTTGCTTTACAAATTCCGCGGCTTCGGTGGGGTCTGTGAATTCTTCTATAACGTCGTCGTTGGCGCTGCCGACGTGGCCGATCTCTCCCTCGACGCCGACGTTTATATAATTGCAGATGTCAACTATGCGTTTGGTTGCCGAAACATTATCGCTGAACGAGTGAACAGAGCCGTCAAACATAATGCCGGTCGCGCCCCAATAAAGGATCCTCTGGACCTCTGCCTCTGTTGCCCCGTGATCAAGGTGGAAGCAAACGGGCACGCTTGCCTTTTTTGCCGCCGCCAAAACAACGGGAGCGATATAGTAGCCCACCTCTTCATTGATAAGACGCGGATATACCTGAATGATCACCGGCGCTTTTGCCTCTTCTGCGGCGCTGATCACGCCCATGACGGTTTCAATGTTATATACGTTGAATGCGGGAACACAGTATCCGCCTTCCTCTGCCATTCCAATAATTTGCTTTAAAGTTACTAACATTTTATTCCTCCGGATCATTATTGTATTTTTGTAATATTATATCTGACATAAACCGCTGATACAATGTATTTTTAGAAACGGTTATTGTATTTTTTGGTATTATTGTGTGAATGTATATGAAGTTTGAATAAAACGGGAAGAGGTGTTGACTGACATTGCAAAAGTAGATGATTTGGTAAAAATATTAACAAATTGAAACAAAAGTGTTGAAAAAAATAATCGGAGTGATATAATATAATTAATAAGTAAGATTATCTATCGGGACTAAAAGGAGGAGTGGGTTAAATTGACTGATAAAGAGTTAAAGTCATTGAGCCGTCGAGAGCTGCTTGAGGTGCTGATAGTTCAAATGGAAGAAAACCAAAAATTGACCGAACGGCTTGAGCAAGTCGAAAAGGAACTTAACGACAAAACAATAAGAATAGAGAAGTCGGGGTCCATAGCGGAAGCTTCGCTGAGACTTAATGATATTTTCGATAAGGCGGAGGCTTCGGCGGCATTGTATCTTGAAAACATAAAAAGGCTTGAAAAAGAGGCGGAGGAAAAGGCGGAAAAGCTTATCCGAGATGCGGAAGAAGAAAGCCGACGGATGGTGAAGCACGCAGAGAATATGTTCAACACGCTTCCCAAATTAAAAACAATAGCTGATATGGAAGAGAAAGAATTTGTTTTCGACGAAAAAACAAACGATAAAGAGGAAAATGATAAAGAAGAGCAAGAAAACGGTTAAAACACCCACTATCGATGAGCTGAAGCGTGAGCTTGAGAGGGTCAAATATAACAGCAAGTACCGCCGAGTGTTAAAAAGCACGGTTTTTACTTTGGTCGTCGTTGCGGCATTGGCGGTTTTGGTCGCTACGATATGGCTTCCCGTTTTGAGGATCTACGGAACGTCAATGGTGCCGACGTTGGACGAAGGCGAAATAGTAATATCCATCAAGGGGGCAAAGTTTGAGGCGGGCGATCTGGTGTGCTTTTATCTTGGAAACAAGCTGCTTGTAAAGAGATTTATCGCAGGGCCCGGACAATGGGTCGATATAGATGAAGAGGGCAACGTATACGTAGACGGAAATCTGTTGGATGAGCCCTACATCGCCCAAAAGTCTTTGGGAGATTGCAATATTGAGCTGCCGTATCAGGTTCCCGACAGCAGATATTTCGTTTTGGGCGACCAAAGAGCAACCTCGATAGACAGCAGAAATACTGTTGTAGGCTGTATTGCGGAGGAGCAGATGGTCGGAAAGATCGTATTCAGGGTATGGCCCTTCAGTAAATTCGGTAAGATCAAATAGAAATAATCGGTAAATAATTTTTAACTATTATTAAAAACAGAAAGGAGGAGCATTTGGTATGAAGGACAATATGGTCGCGAGAGTGTCGGAATACAAGAAAAAGCGGTCGCGCAGAAAAATGTGGTACAGAATAGTGACCTGTATGGCTGCTATTGTCGTTTTCGTTACCACGTATGCTCTTATCCTGCCTGTAATAACATTGAACAAGAACGTGTGCGGTCTTACAGAGCATACCCACACGGATGAATGTTACAATGAAGCTAACGAATTGTTGTGCGAGCTTACGGAGCACATTCATACGGATGAGTGCAAGGGGGCTGAGCTGACCGACGGCGAAATGCAACAGGTCGACACCGTTATACAAAAGATCGATGCCCTCCCGAGTGCCGATGTGATCGAAAATACGCTGCTTGGCTATGACGAGTCGGGTGATATGGATTCGTATGAGACCTATTTTGCAGAGGTTCAGCCGGACATTTTGGAAGTATATAGAGAATATGACACATTATCCGTTGAACAGAAGGCTTACGTCGAAAATGCTTCCAAGCTTATGGAGCTTGAGTGGATATGGTCGGTGGCGGTGTACGATAGCGGAGATTCATCTACCATAGGTGACGTTCTCGACGGAGACTATGCATATTTATATGACGTAAGACTCAAGGAGAACGCCTCCGAAAACAGATACCCCTCTACGGGAACGGCTCCCTTCGATGCCGATGACGCGGCGGGAAATGACACAGGGGCCGATAATTTGATCGTCAGAACGTATGATACCGTTTCGTATACGGTTGAATTTTATACGGCATTGAGAAAAGAGGTCGTGGACGATCACATATCCGGATATAAGACGGGACGCATTTATTTTGAATTTATTCTTCCTTTAAGCGAGGAGGAGGCACAGTTTGAGGTCGAATCGATGCTGTGGCTCAAATCCTCACAGAATATAAAGTACGAGCTTGTGACCGTTGACGGAAAGCAGGTGCTTCGCGGAAGCTATATGCTGGTAGGAAACGCGACCAACCCCGCGGCGATAGGTGCAAGCCAAAACGAGACTGTAGTCGTTGTACGTGCCCTTCGTATGCATAACGGCGAGAAGATCAAGCCGGACATTACATTGTGGCTTGAATATAACGAGGTTGGTACGACCTACGTCAACAATATTCCGCAGACTATAGTAACAGGCTCGGGGGCTGTCTGCTCGAAGACCGACAGCGATTCGACGGCACACGGTGCGGAATACAAAACCGTAGAAATACCCGAGGTTACCGTATCGGCGGCTCCAATGTATAACATAACGGTAGTCCAGGGTGACACTTCAAGAAACACATTGGTTGGAGCTTTTGACTTTTCAAAGGGTAATTCCCAAGCAGTAAACAAGAGCGCGGATTACGGCATCATATATGGCAGAATGAGCGGATACGGCTTGAGAATCGAGATATGCGGAAAGAAAGGTCAGGGATTGCGAGGCGTCGAATTACCCGACGAGAACACCCCTATAACCTTTGATATCGGAATATACTCTACCTATAAATACTACGATGAAGAGCAAGGCAAAAACATAACGCTGGAAAAAGACGGCATTGCCGACTATCAGCCGTTGATATGGATGGTTACCGACAACGATTCGACGTCGGGCGCGCAGGGCAGAGCACCCGCGACCTACAATGCTTACATTACCTCTGTTCCGTTGAACAGGAAGACTTCACTCCCTGTCGATTGGTCATATAACCGTTGCTATACGGGCGGTACTTGGACACCTGCTGACAAGCAAGGTGAAATCGATACCGTATCTGTTACGGTATCCGGGTTTAAGCTTGGCGGATATGAGGAGTTGGGCGGCGGATTGCACTTTCCGTATCTTGATGCGGCGGATGCGAAAACGTCGGGAGCGAGATACTACAATCCCAACAACATAAGTCATTATTGGGAGATCGAGCAGGGTATCTTCTCTGCCGGTGAGTTGTGGATAATGCAGCCGTACAACAGCATTGAGGACGGCACATATATAAGCGAGAAGATCGGTTACGAGGGACAGTACAGCACTTATATAACCCTTTCTAATCTGAATATGAAGAGCGAAGGCGGCACGGTGGTAACTACAGAGGACCAGACGAATACCACTGACGATACCAAGATGTTCAGCCGTTATATGGTAAGCAAGGGTCACATAAAGGCGTGGGTAGTTTACCTTAAATACAATACAAGAGTTTGGAACCAAACATTGACGGACGGCGCTTACCAGACAAATGCCGACAGCGACTGGGCTGTTGCAGGTCAAGGTGTCACCGTGAACACCGTCATAGAGCATATGGACAACGAGGGAGTATATCTCGGAATTGCCTATGACGTACTGTTAAAATGGGACGATGACTATTTCGAGCCTGACGGAGACACATCTGATGACTACTCGATAACGGGATATACCAGATCCGGTCAGACGACAAAGCTGCTGTGGGCGGCTAAGCCCGACGGTACGGGATGGTCTGATGTCGATAACGATGAAGAAATGAAAAGGTATACCGTGGACGACCTGGTGTTTTACAGCAGTCTTTCCGACCTTAAGGCTTCGGGGGCTGTGTGTGTAGGTGCTTTGGCGGAATACAGAGGTATACAGCATACGGGACTTCGAAATATACACGTATACATAGATGGAAAGATCAAGCAGGATTGTCCCGTAAATCAGGTCTATATGTTGGTGGCAAACAGATATGCCTGGAGAAAGACGGACGTCGCAAAGGACGTTGCCGCATATTACGGCATAGACGAAAATTCGTTACACACAATAACCGAAGAGCAATACTCGTATTACGCGCACAACGTATTCCCGACAAGGGATCCGGGAAAGGCTTCGCAGTCGAATTATCTCGGAACGAAAAAGATGCTTGACGAGACGCACACGATAATCGTAAACTATCCCGAAACCTATTGGCGCCAGGATTACTATAAGACCAATGCGGGAAGCACGACGTCATACTCGGAGGATAACAAGATGTCCGCCCTCGCATCGAAGGCGGTATACAATGAAACGGGATATCACACCGGATACGGCTCGTTCTGGTATCAGGACTCCTGTTTGATCATTCCTTATGAATCCACGGTCAACAAGAGCGTGGCGCAAACGGAGGGCTCGGGAGAGTTAAAGACCGTATATGATATGAACCAAAACCAGCGAGTGATCGACTACGCGATTTTTGCAAGGATAGACAGGAAGCTGGGAGAGGGAGTATCCTCGGCGGGCATTCTTGAAACCGTAATCTATATTGAAGATACCATACCTGCAGGTATGACATATATACCGGGATCTGCATATTTGGGCGGCACTTATGCTCAGGATCCTCTGCATCAGCAGCAAGGTACGGTGACGAACGGCTTGCAAGAGTCGGAAACCATGCAGTCGGCAGCTGCTTACTTTGTAAGAGAAACGCTGACGGTTTATTCCGACGGTACTACGACGGTGAGATGGAGGTTCCCCGTTACGGCTGATTCGTCAATGGCGATCTGGTCGGATACGCTGAGATATTCGTGCTATATCGGAACTCCCGGAAACGAGGAAACCGACGTAGTCCACGACCAGCAGCTTACAAACTCGGTAAAGATCTGGTCTGCCGGTGAGGCAAAAAGAACCTTCAAGGTAGATTTCGGAAACCTTGACAGTTACGGCATAAAGATCCAGAAGATGGGTGCGGTATCCCTTTCAAAGCTTTCGGATCAATTGGTCGTAGACAAGGGCGCCGATATGGGCTTTACCATGAACGTCGGTAACAACGGAAGCACGGCTCAAACCGGTACGATCATCGTCGAGACGCTTCCCTATAACGGATATAACGGAACAAGCTTCAACGGGAAGCTTGTGATAACAGAGTTTTCCGCGGGTACTGTCGACAACAGTACAGCCTCGGATGCATTGCTCAGCGGATTTAATTTCTACTATACAACAGATCCGTCATATGCGGGCAAGGTCAGCGATCAGCTGGTCGGTGAAGATTTCACTAATACGTCAATATGGACTCCTCTTGTGAAGAGTTCTTCCGCAAACAACGTTGACGGTCGACCGTTTGGACTGTTTACCGATTCATCCGGCAACAGCTTCCCGTCGGCAGTCGATCAGACAAATCAGATAGTGTTGATCGCGGCTGTCGGTAATTTGCCGGCAGAAAAAACCCTTAAAATGCATATTACACTTTCGCTTCCCAACGGTGTGGCGGAGAACAAGCTTGTAAACTTCCTTTCTCAGGGAACTCTCAGATCTCAGGCACAGTCCCAGATAGTAAACAGAAATATCGAGGGCTTGACCTGGATCGATGATAACGCAAACGGTGCGCGAGCAGAAAACGAAGTGCTTATTTCGGGAGTGACGGTCACGCTGAAAAAGTATAACGTGCTTAAAAGCGCATACGAAAACGTATGCTATCCCGGAACTACTGAGCCCATTGTGATAAAGACCGGACAAAGGGTAAGCGTACAGAGCGGAGGAAGCTATTACATCGAGACCTATGAGGCGGGAAAATACTTATTTACCGATCTGTCGGCAGGAACCTACTCTGTTGTATTCAGCGACGGAACGGGAGAGGGTATCATCTCACCGTATCTGGCATCGCCGCAGAATTATGTGGGCGATGACACCATAGACTCGGATGCGAGAGCGGTTTACGTAGACTCAAAGCACAGTGCGATCTCGTACACCGTAATAGAGGGTATCGAGATGAAGCCTGCGGGCCAGTTGACTTACGGCTCCGACTTTTCGAGAAACAATGACAGCGGCTTCTATTTGAGAGGTCCGCTTCTTCCCACCACGGGCGGAACGGGTCATGAAACGTATATTTTGGGCGGAGGACTGTTGATGGTAACAGCGGTTCTGTGTCTATTATATAAAAAACGCAGAAAGGAGGACACCTAACTCTTTGAAGCGTTTATCCCTAAAACAAAAAAAATTAATTATAAAAAAGGAGAAAACCATGAAAAACATCAAAAAAATCGCCGGCATTTTGCTGGTAGCCATTATGCTTATGGCAATGACAGTTAACGTTTTTGCTCTTACAGATCAGCAGCTCATCGACCAGTACGGAGATGTATTTGGCGAAAACTCTATCCAGGATGGTCTTGATCATATCGAAGACATTGCTCCCGGAAAGAGAGGTTTGCTCTACATCAATGGCACGATCCAAGGTCAGAAGTACAGACTTTACACTATCGCATCCCTTGAAAGCTGGAACGGAACAACCTATTCTTACAAAGTAAACCCCAAGTGGGCAGCTTTCTTCGCTGATGGCGCTGAAGGCGCTGCTTATGCAAACGTAGATGCTCAGGGTTACTTCACATGGAAGACAGGAACCGATGAAGCTACCATGAAGGAGTTCACTCAGAAGGCATTGGCATATGCTAAGGCAAATTATACGTCTTCGAATATGGACGAAGCTGAAATTACAGCTGACGGAACAGGCTATGCAAGATGGTATGCAAAGTACGGCTATCACCTTATCGATTCCGATACAGGTACATTGGCTTCTTTGACAACAAATGATCCTCACCAGGTTATTACTCTTAAGAACAAGGCTCCCACAGTAACTAAGACTGTAAAAGATGGCGATGCTCAAGGCGCGTCCAATACTGCAAGCATCGGTGACACAGTAGAATACACAGTAACGATTACTGCTCAGGCAGGCGCGCAGAACTATATTTTGCACGATACAATGTCCGCAGGTCTTACTTTTGACGCAGATTCCGTAAAGGTTTATAACGGCTCTGTAGCAGACGGCAATCTCATTACAGCGGGTGCTGCTACCTATTCCGTTGCCGGCGGCACCAAAATGGGCAGCGACACAGAAGACTGTACATTCCACGTTGTATTTGCACAGGCATTCTGCGATACTTTGATCGCAGACCAGAAGATCATCGTAACATATTCCGCAACACTTAACGACGAAGCTGTTATCGGCGGTGTAGGCGAAAACAACGAAGCAAAGATCACTTACGGTGAAACAAGCCAGATCGAAACCGCAGAAACTAAGACCAACACATTTACATTCGAGCTTCCCGTATTTAAGTATACAGGCGATCCCAAGACTGCATTGGCAGGTGCAACCTTCTCCATCAAGGATGAAGACGGCAATCTTATCAAGGCAATTCAGACCGAAGGTGCGGCTGATGGCGCTGTAGAGGACGTATATCTTGTAAGCGATGATGCTGCAGCAGTAACACAGTTTACAACAGATGCTACAGGTAAGTTTACTGTTCAGGGTCTTGCTGCAGGCACATATACACTTACCGAGGTTACAGCTCCTCAGGGCTACAACAAGTGCGTTGACGTTGAGATCGAGATCGCAGAAGACGGAACAATTGATATAGCAAATGCTGAAGGCTATGTTGAGATCGAAAACAAGTCCGGTTCTATCCTTCCTTCGACAGGTGGTATGGGTACAACGATATTCTACGCTGTCGGCGGTTTGCTCGTCGTAGTAGCAATAGTATTCCTTATTACCAGAAAGAGAATGTACTACAAAGGCTGATAGACGATAGTTTTTAGGTGTGCGAGGAGAGCTCTTGCAGCTCTCCTCCTAACCTAACCGGAAAAGTGTCAGAATGATAACTACAGCACTTTTCTTTTACCGTTGACATAGAAATATGCAACGGCAAGGAGGGCCCTTCAATGAAGCAAAAAAGCAAAAAGAATAAGAAAAAAGGCAGCTTTTTGACGACGCTGCTTTTGGTCTTTGTTTTTATTGTAGGGTTGTCCTTGCTGCTGTATCCTTCATTCAGCGATTATTGGAATTCTTTGCACCAATCCATCGCAATAGCCAACTATTCCGAAGCGGTGTCTAATCTCGGAGACGAAGAAAACGAAAGACTGTTCAATGAGGCCGTTGAATATAATTCATCTCTCAAAGAGAGAACCAACCCGTATTTATTGAGTCCCGATCAGAAACAACAGTATGCAGAGCTTCTTGACGTATCCGGAACAGGTGTTATGGGATATATAGAGATCCCGTCATTGGGAATATCGGCTCCTCTTTACCATACTACCGAAGAAAAGGTGCTTCAGGTTGCCATCGGGCATATTGAATGGTCATATCTTCCGGTTGGCGGAGAGGGAACGCACTGCGTTTTGTCGGGACATAGAGGCTTACCGAGTGCACGTCTTTTTACAGACGTTGACAAAATGGTGGTAGGCGACGTATTTACGATCTGTATACTTGACAGACTTCTGACCTATGAGGTGGATAAAATATCTATCGTCGAGCCCGACGAAACGGCAGGACTGAGGGCAGAGGAGGGTATGGATTACTGCACTTTGGTAACGTGTACTCCTTACGGAATAAACACTCACAGATTACTTGTCAGAGGACACAGAATAGAGAATGCAGAGGTAGCAAAAACCGTGCGTGTAATGGCAGATGCCATACAGATAGATCCCATGGTGGTGGCACCTATACTGTCAATACCGATACTTGCCGTGCTTTTGGCAATGGTTTTGATGAATGACAGAGATTCCTACAGAAATAGCGGAGGTGACGACGATGAAGACTAAAATAGTGTCAATTGTATTGGCTTTTGTCCTTTTGAGTATATCTTTGGCAACCGGCGTAAATGCAATCGACGGTATTGATATAAATAAAAAAGCCGATCTTACGGTTATTTTTGCCCCCGAGGGCGAGGGAGCGGAGATAAACTTTTATTTGCACAAGATAGCCGACGTGGAAGAGACTGCAGAATACAAGGTCGTAGACCGTTTTAAGGGTTATGACATTGATCTCGAAGACAATACCGCCGAGGAATGGAGACTTCTTGCAACATATTTGACGGGTGTTATATCATCCGACGGAATAAGCGCCGATTACTTTGTGAAAACGGACAGCGAGGGACGTGCGGTGTTCAGCGGACTTCCTCTCGGTCTTTATTACGTTTCCGGCGAAGTGTATCACGGCGACAGAGTGTACGTTACGCCGACACCGTTTTTGATAAGCCTCCCCGACAGAGATGCTACCGGGGAAGGCTGGAATTACAACGTAGAGCTTTATTCCAAATATTCATCAGTACCCGATTCCGAACCTGTTAGTGTTGAGGTTTTGAAGATTTGGAATGATAACAACGATGCGTCCCGCCCCGAAAAGGTGGAGATCAGTCTTTATGACGGCGAAAAACTGTATGATACCGTGGTTTTGAATAAAGACAATAATTGGCAGCATAAATGGACAGAGCTTTACGGCGGTACCGTGTGGAGCGTAAAGGAGACGTCAGTTCCCGATGGATACAGCGTATCGGTAGAACAGCAGAACCAGCGCTTTGTTATAACTAATACCAAGACCGTTCCGTCTGTTCCCTCAGGTCCCTCGTTGCCTCAAACGGGTGTGATGTGGAGACCTGTTCCGATCCTCGCATTTTTGGGTACAGGTTTGGTCATAGCCGGTGTATTGCGCCGCAGAGGATGAAAATGAAAAAGAAAAAGAAGAATAAAAGAGGATTAATTTTGATAATATCGGGGCTGTTGCTTATTGCAGCCGCCCTTTTTCTGACAGGATACAACATCTGGGATAACAATAGGGCTAAGAAGGAAGCCGACAATGCCGTAAAGGTGTTGATGGAGGAATTGAATGTCGAGACGGAAAGTCCGAAAGAAGAGGAAAGCTCCCCCGTCTCGGTAGAGACAGAGGAGCCGATCGAGGAGACAGTACCCGAAATTCCGATATATATTCGTAATCCGCTTATGGAAATGCCGATAAAAACAGTCGACGGAATTGATTATATCGGGATAATTGAGCTTCCGTCGCTTGATATTGTTCTTCCCGTCGCGTCAAAATGTAACGATCAGATACTGAAGAGTGCCCCCTGCAGATTTTACGGATCGGTATATACGGATGATATAGTAATTGCCGCCCATAATTATGATGCCCATTTTGGGAAAATAACCGGATTAAAAACGGGCGATGACGTAGTATTTACCGATATGGACGGAAATGTGTTTGTTTATTCCGTAGTGGGACACGAGACGATCGACGGAAACGACGTTGAGGGGATGATATCCGAAGGCTGGGATATGACTCTGTTTGCCTGTAACTTCAGCGGAGACAAAAGAGTCGCCGTGAGATGTGAAAAAGCTGATTGACGGCTTTTTGTTGAACACAAAACGGGGCATCCCATCCCGTCTTTTGCTACGCAAAAATCAACCATTCTCGCTGTAGCGGAGGACTATCTCGCGTTCTGACAGTCCACCGGACTGTCATTCATTTCGCGTAGTAACGCTTCGCTACCCACAGGAAAGGTGTAAATTGACATTGATTAAAGATAATAATGCCCCGACCAAATGATCAAACATTCGGTCGGGGCATTGTTTTAATGATAACTCTCAAATGCTGTCTTTGTTGCTTATAGCGTGTATTTATGTTATAGCATAATTGGAAAAGCTTTATTAAGTGTATCAAATAAATGCTTAAAAATCCAAAGGAAAAGTAATAAAAAGCCCTTTCCTGAGGGAAGGGTGTCACGCGAATGCGTGACGGGATGAGAGATATACATTAATTTTTTGAAAATAATATTTCGGCATGAGAACTAATGAAAGCGGTATGATAAATTAAAATATATGGCTGACACATATTTTCGTTGCAAGTGGTAAGGTTCTTTGCGGTTTTTCCCCAAAAAAACAGATGATATAGGTAATGTGAAATAATATAGCGAGCAAAGACTTAAAGCATATCTCTCATCCCGTCTTTTTGCTACGCAAAAATCCACCCTTCCCACAGGAAAGGGCTTGAAATTACATTGATTTAATATAAAAAGAGATAGAGAGTAAGGCTATATTTTATAAATTTGTATACTTGCTTGTAATTATCGAGCTTTAATATTCGTTTCTGAATTCGTTTGGGGACATTCCGCAGTGTTTTTTGAATATACGGCTGAAATAGTTCTGATCATCGAAGCCGACGGCGGAGCCGATCTCGAGTATTGACATATCACTGTCAAGCAACAGCTCTTTCGCATTTTCCATACGAACGTTCATAATGTATTGCTTGGGGCTTTTTCCAAACAGCTCGGTAAAGAGGTGAGAAAAACGGCTTTCGCTTAGGTTGCACTTTGTCGCAAGCTCTTCAAGGGTCAAGTTTTTCGAGAAATTATTGTGTATGTATTCGCAAACATTTTCAAAGCGTTTGTTCGTGTCACTACTCCCCGATAGCATATATGCATTTTTTCTGCCGATCACCGAGATGATCTCAAGAAGTATGCCGTTCATACGGTGGGTGCCAAACTTTAGCTTCTGCTTATATTCGCCGATGAGCGTATCAAAAAGGACCTCCAGGGTATGGCTTTTCCCGATATAATAAATGTTCCTTTCGTCAAGCGCCGTATCGCGCATCAGCTGTTCGCATTCACTGCCTGTGAAATGTATGTAATATGATATAGGGCAGTCCTCGGGGAAAAAGCTGTATTCCTGTGGCTGACCGGGAAGATAAACGATTACAGAGCCTTTTGGTGCTTCGGTCGTTTCGCCGTTTATTGTTACGAAGCATCTGCCCTCGGCTATATACAGTAAGTGATAGTCTTTTCTGCCATAGGGTCTGTAGCTTCCGCGCCTTTTAGCAAATAAATGCTGTCTACCGCAGGCGTTTATTGAGATATATTCGTCTGATACCTTTTCCGACGTGTAATTTGTCATAGATCCACCCTCCGTTTGCAAACAGTATAACATTTTTTGATATATTTTGTCAATAGCAGAAAAGTCCAGATAGTCAGCAGAAAAAACTATATTATTTTTAGTGATTCGGTGGTATTATGTGGTTGTAACGGATAGATCGATTATCTGTGATTTAGCAAAAAAGTGAAGTTTATTGAGAGTGAGGGAGTTTTTATGTTAAAGCTTGGCGTAATAGGATGCGGCACCAGAATGACCGGAGTTGTGAAAAAAATATTGGCTGCCGGAGAGGTTACTCTTACCTGCGTTTGCGATACCGATATCGATAGGGTAAAGAAGGTTAATCTCTTTGAGGAAAAATTTTCGTCCGTCAGATACTATTCGGATGCCGAAGAAATGCTGAAAAACGAGGAGCTTGACGGCGTATGTATAGGAACAAGATGCTCCACCCATACAAAGTATGCATTGTTGGTTGCAAAATACAATTTGCCCATGTTTCTTGAAAAGCCCGTATGTACGACCTATGAGGATCTTGAACTGTTGAAAACAATAGACTTCATGGACAATAAGACGGTTGTTTCTTTTCCGCTTCGAAACACTACACTCGTTAATTTCGTAAAAGAGTTGGTCGACAGCGGAAAGATCGGAAATATCGAGCACATACAGGCATATAACAACGTCACTTATGCAAGAGGCTATTATCATAAGTGGTATAGAGACGAGAATGAGACGGGCGGACTGTTCTTGCAAAAGGCGACACACGATCTTGATTATATAAATCATATTTTGAACGGACTGAGGCCGGTAAGACTGTGTGCTATGAAATCTAAACAGATATTCAAGGGAGATAAGCCTGCAGGGTTAAAGTGCGCAGACTGTCCCGATGCCGAGACCTGCCCCGAAAGCCCTGCAAACGTATATAAGGCGGGCGACACGAGACCCAAGGGTGAATATTGCTGTTTCGCCGTAGACACGGGTAACGAGGACAGCGGAAGCGTCATAATTGAATACGAAAGCGGAATGCACGTTGTATATTCCCAGGATTTTATCGTGCGAAACGGCGCATCCAAGAGAGGCGCAAGGCTTATCGGATATAAGGGAACATTGGAATTTGACTGGTATAAGGATACAGTCACGGTGTATCGCCACGATGCCGACGTTATCGAGACACACAAGCTTGGAAAGACAGAGGGCGCTCACTTCGGAGGTGATGACGCTCTGGCAAAAAATTTCGTAAAGGTTATGGAGGGAAAAGCAGATTCCATAGCCCCACTTTCCGAGGGAATAAACAGTGCGGCTCTTTGTTTGGCTGCAAAAAGATCGGCTGAAGAGCATATTTTCATTGAGCTGTAAGATATAAAACACCTTTCTCTTAACACAAAAAACGGACACATCATAATGGAAAACAACCAAAATGACGTGTCCTTTTTTTGTTAATTAATTTATAGCCGGTTTTCTTCACTTACTTTCTTTCGAAGAAAGGTTGGCAAAGAACTTGAATAAGAAGTTTTTGCTTTTTCACAATTACTTGATAATTATAATTTTGAAAGATTTATATGTTTTTTAGCTTTTTTCTCATTTTTATCGGAGAAACACCAAAGCAGTTCTTAAATACTTTTGAAAAATATCCGTAATTATCATATCCCAGCCAATATGCTATTTCTTGTAAGGTCATTTCGTTATTGGTAAGCATATTTTGGGCAAGGAGCATCTTCTGTTCGTTAATGTATTCGGTAAGAGTCAATCCCATCTCTTTTTTGAAAATGCGTGTAGTGTGTTCGCGTGAAAGATGTATTGCTTCACTGACTGTGTTCAAGGAGATGGGTTTTGTAATATTGTCATTTATGTATTTTATGGCGTTCAGTGCGTGGCGGTTTTTTGTCTTATATTTCAAGGTGTCAAAGAACTCTGTCAAAATACAGTTAAATAGATTTGGCAATATTTCAATTATTTTTAAGTTTTCGCCCTTGTCATCTATTGTGCTGTCATCAACGTTATAATAGGTGTAAGGGTAAGAAGCAAGCAGATTGCGGATGGTTGAGTTTACGGCATTCCTCATAAGAAGAACTGAAGATATCTCACTTCCCGTCCTGGGATGATAGTTAAATATAACGTAATGTGCGGGAGAGTCGCTTTTGTAACGCTCTCTTTTGGTTCCCGGAGGAAGAATGAGAGCATCGTTTTCACCCAAAACTATTTCTTTGCCGTTTACTTTGTAACGGACATTACCGCTGAAAACAAAGGTAAGATGGTAAAAATCTATAACCGAAAACGGAATGCTTCCGTGACAGGGTCCGTTATAATTATAAAAGCAAATGAATCTATCGATTTTATATGTCATATTTTGGTTCTCCATATCAATATAGTGTATAAAATAATGTTTATTAGAGCAATATTGTTTATTGAAAAATATCGCTTGATATCTTATTATATAGTAAAGACCAATTAAAGTCAATGGCAAAATAGAGTATAAAAGTTTGTACCGCGGAAAACTGCTTTTTTGCTTTTGACGGGAAGGTGATAAAATGAAAAAAATACTTGTTTTACTTTTGGTTGTATTGCTCTTTGTATGCGTGGGTTGCGCAAAGGAAGAGCCTGAGAACAACAATAAGGAGGAGACTGATATGTCAGAGACAAATAATGAAGTTATTGACACTGAAAATGAAACTGAAGCCGAAAACCAGCCTAAAAATGAAAACGGAATATTAACCATCAATCCCGATGATTATTATAAGTGCGTTGTGTTTGAGCTTCCGAAAGAGAATTTCAGAGACGCAGCCGTAAATCACATGAGAGCGCAGTCATCTATCGAGTGGGTGTGCAGTAATGATTTTGCAGTATCGGAAAAGTTTAACAGCTGGGGGATTAATCTCGAATGGAAGAAAGGCGAAAAATATATGGGAATTCCATATTCCGATACAAAAGTAAGCCTTGAAGAATTCAAGACTTATATGGTAGACGGAACGTTTACTTGCAATTCGAGTAAGTGGAAAGAAGTTCCGGGAAATGCATGTATGTCTTCAATTTTTAATTCCATACAGCAGTTTGAACCTAATGTTGCGGGGGTATCTAATCAGCTTATGCCCAGTTATGATACTTTCCAAGCTAAAATACTGGGAGAATACAATGTTCCCAAAGGGGTTAAGACGACAAAAGAAATAATAAGTGCCAATAATTTAAATGATATTTACGAAGCGTTTGCAAGCGGAATAGAAGGCGACATTGTAATTTTCAAAGATGATATTAAAGATGCATCACATATTCGTATGCTTGTCGAACCTGCAACGGTTGTAAGAAATGCGGCAGGAAGGATCAACCCTTCAAGAAGCTATGTTAAGACTATCGAGCAAACCAATGCGTTTGACACGCAGAGAAAAGACGGAGTAAAAACCACGTGGTTTGTAGATCACGTTTATACGTTTGATGCTCTTATTGAAAAGGAATATATTCCGATAACACTTGAGATTTACAATAAAGATAAATCCGAGTGCGAGATTCCGTATTTGTATCTTGACGAGGAGATTACCCCTGCAATATTGGCAAAGGGAACAGCGATAAGTACAATAAAATCCAATTTCCCCATTCGTTTTATGAAGGCTGAATTGCTTGATAAAACAGGAAATTGTGTGAACAGCGTTGTGGTACACGATCTCCACGATACCAGAAGCATAAATTTGAGAAATCAGATGACAAAGCTGTTTAACGGACTTGAAAACGGTGATTATACTTTTGTGCTTACCTCGGGTATTGCAATTGGAAATGCTGAACTTGCAAGGGTAGATTTTACCTACAATAAGTGATTGGTTTATAGATCAATAATCCCCCTCGGTGGTATGAAAAGCCGAGGGGGAAAGTTTTAAGGAGAAAACAAGATGAAGATAAAAAAAGTATGCGTTATCGGCGGCGGACTTATGGGACGTCAGATTGCACTTAATACTGCGATTTATTCTTACGAGGTTACTTTAACCGATTCCAACCCGGACGTACATGATGCGGTTGCAAAATGGGAAGAAGAGTATTTGGCGGGCAGAATTGCAAAGGGAAGAATGACTGAGGAACAGGTTGCGGGAATCAAGAGTCGTTTTCATATAGTTTCGACGCTGGAGGAGGCTGCAAAAGACGCAGACCTTGTTATTGAAGCGATAGTTGAAGTCGAAGACATAAAAAGAGAGCTTTTCCGAAAGCTGTCGGCACTTACAAGAGAAGATACGATTATTGCAACAAATTCAAGCCGTATGTGCGCATCGTTGTTTAAGGATGAAGTAAAGAACCCCGCAAGATTTGCAAATCTTCACTATTTCAATCCTGCGCTTGTAATGAAGCTGACCGAGGTAGTTCAAGGTGAACATTGCAGCTCGGAAACGGCAGAAACACTTATGGAGTTTTCAAGGTCAACGGGAAAGACCCCCGTTTTGTTAAAGCGTGAGATTGAGGGCTTTATCGCAAACAGACTGCTAAACGCCTTAAAAAACGAAGCTCGTTATCTTGTCGAAAACGGTTATTGTACCATTGAGGACGTTGATACTGCCAGTGAAAACGGACTTGGACATCCTATGGGTCCATTTAGACTGGAGGACCTTACCGGTATCGACCTTACGTATAACATTATGATGAGGACATACGAAAAAACCGGTGAAAAGCCTATAGGATTCGAACTGGTGAAAAGCTATTATGATAAAGGTTTTTACGGTAAAAAGAATGGCAGAGGATATTACGATTACTCACAAAAAAAATAAAAATGAGATCAGCCGCTAATGCTACAGCTCTGTCGGCGCATATTTTATAACGATATGTACTAAAAATCGAGCAGAGATTTTATCTGACATTGTAGGGGGCGACGTCCTCGACGCCCCGATAAAAGTGAAGTTATTACCTTACGGAGAAATTGCGGAAAAGTATATAAAACAATTAAATAAATTTTACGAGAATATTTCTGTTGAAAAATACGTAATAATGCCGGATCACATACATATATTAATCGTCGTAAAAAAAGAAAAAGATACAATACAAAAGGGTGGGGCGTCGAGGACGTCGCCCCCTACAAGACAACATTCGTCTGTGTCAAAAAATGTTTCTACATTTAAAAGGTTTTGTAACAAGGAATATGGAGAAAATATATGGCAAGAATCTTTTTTTGACCATATAATCAGAAGTAACGAAGACTATGAAGAACACTTAAAATACATTCACGAAAACCCGATAAAATGGTATTATAAGAATAAATAAAAAAAGGACACATCATTTTCGGATAAACTCCGAAATGATGTGTCCTTAGTTTTTATTGAAGTTTGTGCGATAAAACTATATAAAAGTTATAAAACTTTGAAAAAGCTTTTTACTCTTCTTGCTTTTATCGACTGCATTCTTATGCTTCAAGCTCTTTTAATGCGGCTTCAAGCGTTTGTTTGCTTTCAAGCACGATTCCGCCTACCTCAAGAACGACAAGCTTGTCGTATCCGTAATTTTCAAGCGAACGGCAGACCTCGACCAAATCAACCAAACCGTCCTCGCATACCAATGAATGATGCATTTTTCCTGCGGCTGAATTCTGGCTCAAATGAACGTTGTAGAGGGGCAATTTAAGCTCATCGAGGTTAGGTAAGCCAATGTTGTGAGATGAATAGTGCGCAAAATCTATAGTTGCGCCAAAATAGGGGTTGTTTTCGGTGAGGTGTGCAAAGCGATTGAGATCATCTACAGTAAAAACGAGCTCATAGGGGCGTTTCTCCATATTTTCAATACCGACACGAACCTTCTTTTCTTTTGCATATTGCGCAATATCGGTAACGATATCCATCAAGGTTTCCCAATGCTCGTTTGGGTCTTCTTCGTTTGTTGTAAGTCTTCCGGGATGGAAGGTAACGGTACCGAGACCGTGTCTTGCCGAAAGATCGATCGAGTGCTTCAGATTGGCAATCGAGGATGCACGGCGTTCAAGATCGGACGAGGATATGTTGTTGACTCCGTAGGGCGCGTGTAAAGAGAGTGTCAACCCCCGTGATACTGCATAGGCGAGGATTTCATCCTGCAGGCTTTCATCATCGGGGAGGTTGCTCACCGCAATTTCCATATATGAAAAACCGAGTTCTAATGCCTCGTCTATCCAATTTTTGTCTCCGTTTTTAAATTTACCGCAATCGGTACATGCTATTTTCATTTATAATCACCTTTCTGGAAAGATTATGTTTTTTAATATCCTTTTGTCATATTGAGGTACAAGAGGTCGAGCTTCCGCTTGTAACCGGGAAAGTTGCCGTCTGGTTTGGCCGATGGTGGCGCATTAATTTCTGCGGTGTGTCTAAGCTTTTGTATATGGCATTATCGGTTTATACCGTAAATTCAAAATGCTCAAGGTCAACGCCGCCTCGTGCAATCGCAATTCGGTAATTATATGTATAAGAGCCCTTTTCCAAAGAGGCAAGATCAAGATCATTATTCATATCGCATAAGTTAAGACCATAGACATTCGTGAAATTGTTTTTCAGAGATGATCTGACAAGCTTTCCGTCTGCATCTTTAATTGTTGCATAGGCGTAGTTCAAGGGAAACGTGGATGTTATTTTGCCGTTTAGTCCGTTCTTTATCGTGTCGGGGTTATTTTTTTCTTCAAGGATAATATATGCATCCTTCGGTTCATCGCCGTTGGTGTAGATTTCAAGGGTTATGGGCATAAAATGCTTTTCGTAAAGTTTTTCAAAGGTGTACTTTCTGCCAACAAACCAGGTTGTGTTAATGTCTACGGTTTTGTCCCAGGCATTAGTCTGCTCGATTACAGCAACAGTGCTTTTTTCCCCGTCAATAGTGCCGTTTTCGTTATATACGACCTCGGCATCGGAGTATACCATTCTCACGTGTCCCGCTCCGGGTTTGCAGTAGTACAAAATGTCTGCTGACTTCAGCATTCCGTATGCTTCAAAAATTTTTGTTTTGGGGTTGAAATCCCAAATGTTGAATGATGAATAATCGTCTCCGTATTGTTCGAAGGGGATTTTTATATCGTTGGGGAACTTAAAAATTCCGGGATACCATTTTTGCGGTTTTGTTCCGCCGATACCGCCGTTGCTGATAAGCTGTTGCAGAGCCATTGAAATAGAAGACGAACAATGGTTTCCCACGATTTCATCGAAATAAAAAACGTCGTTGTTGTCAAAAACACCGTTGTCAACAAATTGCTCGAACTGATCGAGTGTAGCCTTCATTCCGGAGTAGGATACACCGTAATAGGTCTTGCCTTTTTCATAGGTAAGATCTACGTTTGTTCGTGGACCTTTTTTGATTATGGTAAATGTCTGCTTTGGTGTCCATTTAATCTGCGACATTTTTATCATATAATCGAGAACAATCTGTCTGTAATCTCCCCGGGGAGCAGGAATCTTTGCGATTTTACAATTATCGGAAACTATAGCATTATTCATAGGTGTACTCTCCCTTTTTGTGGTTTTGGTTGTATATGTTTCAATTGGATTATAGCACAAATGCGGTTAGTTGTAAAGTGATGATTATAGTTTTTCATTTGTAGAATTTTATCAATATAAGTCACTTTTTTAAAATATTATTTTGTGAGCTGTTTTGTTAACTTATAAAAAAATATAGACACATCATCCTTGAAAACTCCCAAATGATGTGTCCAACTTTTTTATTGTTTTTATTCAAGTTTTTAGCACGCCTTTTTTCAAAAAGCGACCCGCGTCCCCTTTATTTGCTTGCGCTTTTCGAAACGCAACGGCAACCGCTACAGTCATACCGACCATA
The DNA here is from genome assembly GCA_017441005.1 of Clostridia bacterium. Taxonomy (GTDB): domain Bacteria; phylum Bacillota; class Clostridia; order Oscillospirales; family CAG-272; genus RGIG1995. Next base: position 56,331 of record JAFSAM010000077.1, read on the forward strand.
GGATTGTTACCTGCGCCGATGAGAGCTATCATTATATTTTCAATCTCCAAATTCAGCTTTTATCTGTTCATTGATAATGGCGTGCATTACGGGAATAAGTTTTAGGTCCTCTTCTTTGATTGGGATCTCAGCGATATCTTCTTTCTCACCACATTGAGGGAAACATACGTCCCACTCTCCGTCTATGCATTCTTCCAACCAAATAACGCCTTGCATACCTTTATGCACGCCGTATTTGGCATACTTTTCTTTTTCAACTATTATTTCTACACAATCTAAATATTTCATATTATTTACCCCCGTATGGTGTATTTAAAGATATGTGCCCATTAGGATATACCGTCCATCCTGTAATAAAAGATACAAATTCTCCTTTTGTTTTATTTGGAATCTCTACCCTTATACTGATTCTTTGGCCATACTTATTCAATAGACCTAATTGGTACTCTCCGTTAATATATTTTTCTAATGCTTGTTTCTTTACCTCGTTTTGTAACCATTTTGCATCTGCTACAGTATAGCCCCAAGAATTGAACATTTTCTCCTTTGTATGACTGTATTGTTTTTCTGTGTTAAACAGGTATGGATCAAATTTTGAGTATGGGCAGTTAGCAGTGCCATTGAACATCACATTAACATATGGTATATCCTCTAATATACAATGACAATAAGTGTGGTGCGGGTGCTTGGGATGAGATTCTTTTGAGAACCAACAATTATGCAGTTTTAGACATTCAGAGCAATGATTAGGGCTTAAATTTCTGTGAATCCATTTTACCCACTGCGGTTCTGTGGGGATTGAGTCCTCCGTTTTACTGCATTAACAACTTGCGATAGATAATTCATTTGTATTCCTTTCTAATAGTATCATACTTTATTGAAATTGTAAATATATGAATTGCGGTTGTTTCGAAAGGAATTATAGCATAATTTTAAGTTATTCTCTCCCCATTGTTAAGTGAAAAAAGTTTATTCTTATTGGAGCAGATAGAAAAAATATTGGACACATCAAGGATGAAAACTCCCAAATGATGTGTCCAACTTTTTTATTGTTTTTATTCAAGTTTTTAGCACGCCTTTTTTTCAAAAAGCGACCGTAGTTTCTTTTACTCTTTCGACATCGCAGTGCTTTTTTTCTTCTATATTATTTGATCCTGCAAAGGGTTATTTATAGTGAATATTTCATATTCCCCGCCTTTTATCCTTTCGATCAGGTCTGCTTCACATTCAATAGCATTTTCACAACGTATGCCTGCAAGTCTTTTGGCGGCGGAGGCAACGTGATTGTCCGAGCCTGCAAAGTGCAGCAGCTTATAAAAATCGGCATAGATTCTGGCAAGATCGTTTTCTTCTTCAGATCGTGATGCGTTGACAATCTCAACGCCATGAACCTCTCTGGGATAAAGTCGTATATGATCTATATATGATGCCTCGCGATAGGGATGAGCCTGGATAACCAGTGCACCCGCTTCAGCTAAAAATCGCAGCTCGTCGCTTTTCTTCATTTCCATAATTTCGGGGTGGTCAAGATACCATTGCTTATCCTTACCGTATATGAGAAAATCGGTACCACCATAGGTAAGTTCAACTCCGCAAAACACCTTTATTCCAATATCATTGCCCAAAGAAAGCCCCTCTTCGTAAGCGGAAAAGTAAAATTCGATCTGCTCTGCGTATGGACGCTTTTTGTCATAATTGATATTACCGTCAAGAAAATGATTGGTGATGAATACACCGTCATAGCCCAGTTTCTTATAAAACTTAAGGCTTTCCTCCACGGTGGCGCGCGCACACTTGCTTACGGGACTTGTGTGGAGGTGAGTTTCGTACAAAAACATACTTTATTCACCCCAATTTTCCTTAATGGACAAGTCGAATATCTCCCCGAACCTTGGTACACGTACTACCGTTTCGGGGGATTTTTTGCGTATAGCTTCCTCGATCACCCTTGCGTGCTCCATAGTCCAACGCTTGTCGTCGGTTCTATCTACGTATAGGTGGGTGAGAAAAATGCTCTTCTTGGACTTTGTCAGCATATAATCGGCAAACTCATCTGCCACGGGCATGTAAATCTCGGGTTCAAGAGCGTGGTCGGTCAACCAAACGTGTCCGAAGGCGTAATCTGCATTATGTTCCCCATCGGTCAGACTGTAATCCCTCACATCGCAGGGAAAGATAAGCGAAGGGGCGTTTTCTGCAGTAACAAGATAACCTACGCAAGGAGTTCCAACTTTTTCGGTGGGACGCTTGTGTGCGCCTTTAAGAACGCGTATATTCAAGGGCCCCATTTTTATTTCGTCTCCGGCTCTTACTTCAGTAATATATTGAGACCTAACACCAAGCTCAAGCACTTTTTCTGTCAAAAAGTCCGGTACGACCCATTTTAATTCCGTATTTGCCAACGCTCTTACCGTGCGCTTTTCCAGATGGTCACCGTGTGCGTGAGTCAAAAGCATACAGTCTATGTCGCCCAAATACTCGCGAACCATTGAGGGAGTTTCGGCAAAATAGCGCAACCTATGGAAGGATACGTCCATCGCCCATTGATATCCGTGGGTCGAAAAGAGATAAGAAGAGGGAGCAAGAAGGGTTCCGTAACAGCCTCTTTTCTTGCGAAGCACGTCGAGAGAACGGCGGAAGCATCCGTCAAACAGCAATCTCTCCTCGTCGTGGCGCAGGGCCCTGATAGGATAGTTTGCTTTTAAGGTATCTGCAGAAAGCAGATACCCTTCGGTTGCCGTCCAGCGGTGGGCAAATCGCTTTGGATCAAGCTCTATGTTATATATTCCCGTATAGGTATAACCCAGTGCTTCAAAATACAGTTTTTGGGGCTCTCCCAATTCCACTAAAGGGAAATGAGTAGTTCCTTCGCTGTAGCTGTGTATATGGGTATGTATGGCTCTCTTCAAAAACTCCGCGGGGGGGAGCGTGTTCGGCGAGTCGGTAAACTTCGATGCGTACCAGACATAATGTCCCATATCAAAGCAGGTGCCTACGTTCGGTCTGTCAGCACGGGTAACGGCATCCAAAACCAACGATAGGCTGTCGCCATCGGCGCCGCCGGGTAATTGCCGGTTATTTTCCAGTGCTATCTTTACGGGATAATGGTTGGATGAAATATGCTCGGAAAGCTGTGTGAGCATTACCGCGTTGTCTCCCTGAACCGGGTGAATAGTGACGATTAACTCGTTTTGCCTCATATTTGCCAAAACAAGCTTCAGCGGTTCAAAAACGGCTGAAACGGCACCCTCCACAGTTTTGGTCTTGCCGTGGACGGTTATATTGAAGCCGTAGTCCCACAGAAGATTCGCAATCCGCAATACCTCAGAAGGATCGGCATTAGCCTGCACGTTTCGTATCTCGATGCTTCTCACTCCGTGGTTCCACAGTTTCGGAAGAAGAATCTCGGGTCTGTTTTCTCCTTCTTCTTTTCCGCTGAGTATTTTGTATGCAACAGACATTCCAATCATTTTTAGCATTACTCCTTAATTTTTATTGTATTTTTACTGTGAGAGCTCTATACTAAATGCGAAAACTCTGCATAAAGCTATAAGTCAGCCTGTTTGTTCGTATGTAATCGTCGTTGAGGAAGTTTTTACTTCCGCCGAAAGACGTACATCATACCAATATCATAAATATTTCCATCAAAAATATGTCAAGGAATCTTTCCGGAATGTTATCACGAACGTGTTTCGATTATAACATTTATCTTTTTATTTGTCAAATATCCAACACTTCTTTTGGTCAACGTATTCACTTTTACATTATATTACTCCCCCCAAAAAATATAGACACATCATGAGGATAAACTCCAAAATGATGTGTCTATATTTTTTTGTCAATTTTGTTTATTGGAGCGATTTGTGTGCGAATGAACAATAGTGTATAATTCCGGAATATGTTTAAATGTCTTTCGACTGACCTTGATCTATCCAGATTCCGGTGCCGTCGGACATAATTGCGAATTGATAGGCTTCTACAAGGCTTTGAATAGTGCGGCTTAAAGCTTTTCGTTCTATAAAAAGCTCGTAGGGAGGATTCTTGAGTTCCTCCAAAATATCTTTTTGTCTCAGGTGGTGTTTGCTGTCGGATTTCGTTTTTAAAATTGAATATACAAAGAGTGGCAAAAGACTTTTTTGTGAATTGCCTTTTTTGGGACGGTAGAGCTCGTCGAGCTCTTCTTCAGTCATCTGTTCTTCTCGTTCAATTTGAAGGCGTCTGGTGTTGCTGACAGTTTCTCGTGATATTCCATAACGGTTTAAGAGCATTGCGGCGACAAGCTGTTTTGCCTCTGTGAAAACTACTGCATACGGGGCATTTAGGAGCATCAAGCGATATAGCCTTCTGGAACGAATGATCACATCGTATGCGCAAATTTTTCCGCCGATACGAGCTTGTGCCTGTGAATAGAGGTCAGAGACGGATTTGTGATAGTATTCTTTTTCATCGTCGGATACTGAAACATTTAGGTAGTCTGACAAAAAAGAACGTTCAAAATCATCGAGAGGTGCTCCTTTCGAGAGGTTTCCGGCAATTACCTTGACGTATTCGGATACGTCCATTCTGTCTTCTATATCTTGAAGCCTTTCTATGTCAAATTTATCATACGAAAAAGGTCGAAGATAATCGTTCCAAAACTTAAAAAACGTATCGTCATTAACTTGTTTTTTGAAATCTTCAGTTGATTGAATATCGAGCAGATCCCCAAGCTTTTCCGCAAAAAAACGAATAATTGCAACATGAGCCTGCGCTTCGTCTATGAAGTATTCATAGTCTGCAAGATTCCAATTTACCAAGCAACGGTAGCTGTCATTTTCGTCTGTATGCAGGTCTTCGCTGAAGCCTTGTCCCGGGGCGTCATAGTGCCAACCGGGAATATATAAAACTCCGTCTTCGTCGGTACGCTCAAACATTAGAGTAATGAAATCTTTAAGCTCTAATTCGGGATCATCAAAGGAATAAAATGTTTTGTTTGCTATGTTTGACATATTGTTTCTCCTTTTCATATATTACAAAAAGAGTATATCAACTTAGTTGCACCATATTAGGTACAACCACTTTTTATTATATAGGATTCGATAATAAAAAGTCAACTATTACAATGGGTATCAAAAGATTTAGACAAATTTTCTTTAGCTGCTTGAAACCATTTATTTTCAGGTTCAATTTGTAAAATGTAGTTAACTTTTCCGATAAGGTGACATTTATATCGAGCGGTATCCCATTTTCCATTTTCGAAAAAGTCATTCTTTTTTCCGTATTTCATACTGTCTTCAAGACCGAATTTTAATGCGTAATAAACATCTTGGCGAAGTGTTTTTTTATAGTCTGACGGAATAGACACTTTTTTGTTAACGCATAATCCTGTTACTGTTTGGCGCGATGAAAAGAATATGTATTTTGTTTTTTTCTTATTTACCTGAAATCCCCATCGGTTGAGCATATCTTCAATTTTGTAAGAAAGAACAACAAGAGGATAGTCGGCGGAAAAGGTTAAATCATCACAGTACCGTGTGTAGACTATGCCGCGTTCGTTACACCAAAATCCTATGTGCTCGTCAAAAGATTTCATCACAAGATTGGATAATGCGGGAGATGTAGGAGCGCCTTGTGGCAATACACCGTCTTTTGTGCAAAGGGAAGTAAGAATAACCCCGCATTGAGTTGGGAAAAGAGTGGAGGGGAAAGCTGAAGATAGAACTTGATGAAAGGTAATAGAACTAAAAAAGTCGGAAATATCCATTTTTAATAAATAAAGATGATTGATATGAGGAGCAGCATTATCTTTAAGGTTTTTTCCTTTTTTATATGCCATAGCATAAGGCGATGTTTCTGCTTTTGATATGATGTTTTGAAGTATTTTCTTTTGGACTTTTTTTAGTTTTCCGTTGGGGGAATGAATGATCCTGAAGCCGTTGCTTCTTTTGGGGATTCGTATTTCTTTATAACAAGAGTCTGCTTTCTTTGATAAAGCAAAGAGTTCTCCTGTTGTTGTGCCGAGAGTGTCGGCAAGAGATTGCAGTTCTTTTGATATGCCTTTATTGCTTTTTTGTTTTTTTGAAGAATGTGAATTGGCAAATATTCCAATGAGTTTTTTTACAAAGACTTGAATGTTTCTGATAATGTTTGATGCTTTTTTCATTGGTTTTCCTCCATTTTGGTAACAAAAACCCCTTTGCAGTACAAAATGACTTGGGAAAAATCGACGAGAGTCTGAGTTACCGGAGGTAACTCAGCGGCTCGATGGAGATTTTTTTCAAGCACGCGGCTATGCCGCACACGAGGGAATAAACACCGATCAACGACTCGCTGACCGTCTTGAAACTTTAATCAAGATGTACTCTACTGCAAAGGGATTCTTATAATGTTGTTTGTATTTTAACAAAATCAATGTACCGAATTCGGTTCATTGATTGTTAGAAGTAAAAAAAACAAAAAATATTGGACACATCATAAGGATAAACTCCAAAATGATGTGTCCAACTTTTTTGTTATTTAATTAGTTGCAAGTTTTCTTTGCTTACTTTCTTTCCTTAAAAAAAGTAGGTTTCCTATTGAGCATTTTGCGTTGCCGTAAAGGTGGGGGAGCGAGTCTGCGCCTACTGTGGAGAGAACGTCAAATCTAACATATCTTGCTTGTGTGTTTTCAAATGTAACGACGGTTTCACCGCCAAAAGTGCGAAAAATACCGTCTGCTTTTTTTTCGTACTTTGTTCCGTCAATGCTCGTATATATGGCAAAGGCGGTTGGGAGAGTTGCTGTGTAATCATCTTCACGCCATTTTGTGCGAAGTTCGGGTTGGGTTTTCGGAGGCTTTTCAACCGGTCTTGGATAGTACCCAATTGCACTGACCGTATGCAATTGTTGCATATCGATTACAATTGATGCTTTGGTGTTCTTTCCTTCCCATACGTTGTATACGTCTCCTTCAATGGCGGCAGAGGCATCTTCGCCTGTGAGTATATCAACTGCTGTTGCGTTGCTTAGGTCTATGGCGGATAGTTTTGATTCGGTATATTTGTCAAATTTACGTCCCGTCCATACGGGCATCGACCAAGTTCTTTTGCCCTCACCGTCTACAAAACGCAGATAGAAATACCGTGCGGTATCTGACTGTATTTCAAAATCAAAACTTGAAGAAATATTTGTTGTTTTCAGCAAAGTCTTTCCACCGTCGGATATAACGGCACATTCAACGGGAACTGTCATTTCATCTTTTGTAAAATATGAAAGTTCAACGTGGAATCGGTAGGTGTTTGCATAATCAAGGTCGGCGGGAGCGGCTTTTCCATTTACGGTATATCGAAGTTTTACGTTTCCGCTTTCGGTTGCATAAAACCTATTATTGCGGAGAGCATCGATAAATGCTTCTCGACTCTTTTCTCGAGCGAGTAAAACCGTTTTCGCTCTCATAAAACCGTATCCTCTTTCAGGGCCGTGGGAGTCTGTCGATGCGACTGAACTTACACGAAAGCCGCTATCCAGTGCAAGTGAATAGTTAAATTCATGCATAAGATTTTCCCCGATAGCTCTGCCGTTAATCGTTTCGATTCCTCGGACAGCATGTATCATTTCGGGAGTATTGTTTTTATGAAAACAGAAATTCCAGATTCCCTTATGTCCGATTCCCACTGTACAAGGATGGGCAAAAATTGCGATGGGGGCGGGAGAAGTGCTTATACATTCAAAGAACGGTTTCCAAGAATCTGCAGAAATATATCCATCTGTGTTGAAAGTAACGATTTCTCCGGAATTTTTGTGAAGAACACCAAAACGGTCGTTTTCCAAAACCGTTACCTCCGATTCTGCTCCCGGAAGCATAATCACAACGTTCGGCTCTGCTTTTTCGATTTCTACAAAATTGCGGAAGAACTCTGTATCGTTGAGTACGATTGCATGGTCGGACATAACGCAGAAATCAAGAAGACCTTCGTTTTTGATTTGTTTGATAAAATCACGCTGGAACTCTGACGTGCGGTTGATAAATTCTTCGTGATTATGAATTTTGGTAGTGTGATTATGAAGGTCGCCTATATAGTAGTTTAATTTATCGTCAGAACTTGCTTTTTTGTTCTCGGTTACCGTTACGAAGCAGGTGTATTGAACACCGCCCATCGTTGCACTTACGGTTGCATTTCCAACCTTTTTCAATATAAGCAGAACACCGTTGTTGAAGCACATCGGTTCATTACCAGAGAAGGAGTGAAGTGAGACTGCATCTGAATCGGATTCCCATTTTATATCTGCTTTGGCCAACTCATTATGTTTTTCGCTGTCAAAACCTATGTGGAGCGGTAACACATCTCCTACAAACGATGTTATGTGATTTTGGGATAATGAAACAGTCATAAAAATCCTCCTATGCAAATCTGTCTGTATTTTATCACAATGTATGGTTTTTGTAAAGGGAAAAAGATAGGGCAAGCACGCTGTTGTCGAGTATGTAATAACACTTTGCAAGATAACATTTTTGCGTTGTTTTCCTTTTAAACCGAGGCTTTTCATCAACTTTTGAACTGTCTTGTGGTTAAGAACATAGCCTTTGTATGATATCAATCGTATAAACGTATACAAAATAATGTGTTGACAAAAAAGTATAAATCGTTTATACTTTTTTAAATTAATTAAAAAACGGAGGCTGTTGTTTAATGATAAACATTTTTTTGATTTTTGGTGACAGCTATTCTGCCCACAAAAGCTATATACCTAATGACCATGATTTTTATTATTGCGATGAAGGCGGCGATTGGGGGGAGCCGGTTACAAAAATGTATGCAGACCAAATGTGGTGGGGACATCTCATTAAAAATACTGATGCCAAGCTTATACGTAACGATAGTTGGTCGGGGGCTGCGATAGGATATACCGGTTATTCAGGAGATTGTTCGGAAACATCATCTTTTATTTGCAGGTATCATAAACTTGCAGAAACAGGTTTTTTTAATGAAAATCATATTGATACGATACTTATTTTTGGGGGAACAAACGATAGTTGGTGTCAAGCGCCTATAGGCGAAGAAAAATATTCTGATTGGGAAAAAGAAGATCTTTTTTCGGCATTACCCGCTATTTGTTATTTTATTGATGTACTGAAAAAAGATCACCCGGACAAGAGAATCATATTTTTGATAAACTGTGATTCGATAAAAACTGAAATAATTGAATGTATAAAAAATGCTTCAAAGCGGATAGGAATTGAGTTTGTAGAATTAAAAAATATTGATAAACTCACAAAACATCCGACGGTGACGGGTATGGAGCAAATATATTGTCAGCTGATGGCATATTTAAAAAGCCAAAATTGACAGTTATATAAGCTGAATGGCAAAATAGTTCAAAAACTCAAATTAATGCGGCAAAATAGTTTATTGAAAAAAACTTCGATTTAGATTACTATAAAGCAGGTATGCTTGATATTGTGCAGAAACACAACACAATGATTTAATAGTATGCCAACAGTAATAATTATTGGTGTATGGAGAAGTGTTATGAAGAAATTTTTATCATTTTTTCTGATCTTTGTATTGATGTTAAGTTTGGGTTGCAATCTTATTTCCTGTCAAAAGGTAGAAAAACAAAACTCCGGTAATGATAATGAAACCGAATCAAAAAATAACACAAGTGAAGAAAAAGAACCGACGGTATTTCTCGATAGTCTTACTCTTGATGACGAAAGATACACGATAGGAGAATTTAAAAAGAACGTTTTTGAATATAAAGTATCCCTCCCGGACGGAAGACCGACCGTACCCAGAGTAAATGCAGCTGCCCCCGATGGCTGTGTAGTTAAGATAAGTCAGGCAGCTATTCCCGATAGCGCAACCTCCGGTAAGGCTACGGTTACAGTAACAAACGCTAAGGGGGAGAGCTCAGCTTATACGGTTATATTTGAGCGTAGTATAGAGAACGGGTTTGTCCTGCAGTACGATGACAGATGGGTGTTTAATACGGGGTATCACAACGACACGGGGGATGGTTATGTTTACGAATCAAGCAATCCCGACATAATTTCTATTGACGAAAACGGTATTTTGAGGGCAAACAAGGTTTCTGATGAGGAGGTTACTCTTACCGCCAAGCAGGGAACTGCGATAAAGGCGACTTTGGTTGTTGATAGGGTAGAAAAGGCTCATATAAATTTGTTTTTTATAACCGGTCAATCCAACGGTCAGGGACATTATGATTCATCAAACTGGGGCACCGGAGTTGCGCACCTGATTTCTCACGAAGAACAACTTGAAAACGTAGAGGAAATAGGTGGGGAAGGAAGAGTATACAGCTATGATGTGTTCCCACGTCCCGAAAATAAAGAAGTTTACAGTCTTAAGGGAAAGATTTACGATATGGCAACCGTATCAAAGCAGGGGCATCAAAACTCTCTCGGTAAGACGTATTATGAGCTTTCGGGTGAAAAGGTAGTGTTTTTACAGTCATCTTATGGTGGCGCTCCCATTGAATCATGGTTAGATATAAAAAGACATAAAGACATTGTGGGAAGCTATGACCAGCACTATTTTTATGCCGAAACACGTTCTGCATACAACAAGCTTGTAAAGTTGCTTGAAGAAAATTATGAAATTGTTTGCACCGCAAATTTCTGGTGCCAAGGTGAAACCGCAATGACTGCGATTTACGACAGAAATCTTACCACTTACCTTCACCCAAGTAATGATGGGTTCAAAACAAGCAATTTAATGACCGATGAAAAATATTACAATTACTTTATGATGATGCACGAAGATATGAAAGAGGACTTCGGGCTTGAATATAATTGTATTATGTTTGTAAGATCAAGGGGAGGCGTAAGCAAGAGTGCCGTTGTTCCTATTATTTCAGCTCAGTTCGCGCTTTGCAATAACAACGACGATATAATTGTTGCTACAAGAACGTTTGCTGAAATAGGTACGATGTATGGAAGCGGTGACAAAAATAAAGAGGGGTACGGCTTTATCGGAACGGATGATACCCACTATAACCAGATAGGCTATAATTATCACGGAAAAGAGGCGGCAACAAACGCATTTAATGCTATTTTTGGAGTTGCGACAAATACCTGCGAGGGCGTGGAAATCATAGCCAATAACGGCATAGACAGACTTGATTCTACAAAGATTATTACCTTGAAAGCGGGAAAAGAACAAAGAATAGGCGCACTTTGTTTGCCGCATTATATTAATGAAAGTATTATGTGGACATCAAGTGATGAGAGCGTGGCGACCGTAGATAAATTCGGTAAGATTACGGCAGTGGGCGCAGGTAACGCTGTAATTACTGCAACGGCTTCAAGCGGAAAGATGCAATCCGTTAACGTCAAAGTTAATTAATAGGAAATAGGAATAAAGGACACATCATCAGGAAAAACCAAAATGATGTGTCCTTTTTTTGGGGGGATTCAACAGCGGTGTCCGATGGACAAGTTTATTTTTTCATTAATTCGTTTTTCAGGTTTATCGGTGGAATGCCGAAAAAATCTTTAAATACCTTTGAAAAATAACCGTAGTTTTCATATCCCAAGCACAATGCTATTTCGGTTAATGACATAGCATCGTTCGTAAGCATATTTTTTGCGAGTGTGACTTTTTGCTTGTTGATAAACTCCGAAACCGTCATACCGAGTTCTCTTTTGAAAAGCTTTGCAGTATATTCCTTTGTAACGTGCAGAAATTGGCTTATGTCAGAGAGCGACAAGGATTGTGTTATGTTGTCATTGATATATTTAATTGCATTTAAGACGTGAATGTTTTTTGTTGAATAATTCATAGAGTCGAACAGCTCGGCAAGCACGCAGTTAAAAAGATTCGGCAGGATTGTGTTGACTTTGCTGTTGCCATATGAGGGGGATGTCAGATGGTCAGCTGCTCTGTAATACGTGTACGGATATACCTCGAGCAGTTTTCTTATGGTTTGATTGACTGCATTTTTGAAAAACAGATTTGATGGTATGTCGTTTCCTTTTGTGGTTGTGTAATTAAATATAACGTAGTGAGCTAATCCTTCGCTGGGAAACCTTTTTCTGACAGTTCCTGGTACCAGAAGCATAGCATCATTTGGGTGAAGAACAACCTCTTCCCCATTTACTATATAAGTTATTGTTCCTTCCAAAACAAAGGTGAGATGATAAAAGTTTATTTTTGCGGTTTCAATCTTTTTGTGTTTGTATCCCTTGTGGTTGCAAAAATAAGAAAAATTTTTTACGGTATACACGATACGGTTTCTCCACAGATTAATATAGTATAAAAAACTGTAACCAACAGAATAATCTGGTTTATTGAAAAAGAGCTTTTCATACACTATTATATAGTAAAGATAAAAATATTGTCAAGTATAAAATAATGAATGCCTTTTGAGTTAAACGTAAGTTTTTATAGCGGGAGGGGAATTAAATGAAAAAGGTGTATTTTCTTTTATTGATGCTTATATTTTTGTTTCTTGTTGTATCTTGTGGCAAAAAAGAAGAAAATTCAAAGGAGGAGATTACGGTGAAGGAGGAAATAAAAGAAACGGTTTTGGAGACTGATAAAGAGGAAATCGATCTTCCTGTTGATCCCGATGATTATTTTAAATTGGTGACGTTTGAGCTTCCCGATGATTTCAGAAAAGCCGCGGTTGAGTATATGCGTAAGCAGTCAAGTATAGCGTGGACTCCCGAAAAAACCTTTAAAACAGGAAGGCAAAACGAGAATTGGGGCTTTGAGCTGACATACGAAGAGGGAAAGGTTTATACAGGTCTTTTGTATTCCACAAGAAAGGCATCTGTTGACGAATTTCAGCTTACTCTCGCAAAAAATGGAGGCAAATACACCTCGGAAAAGTATGATTATAGCTTTCCCTTGGGGGTAGAATGCAACACGTCCATTACACATTCATTGCAGCAGTTTACAAATGCGGTGACAGGCAAAGCAGAAACACTTATGCCCAGTTATGCGGACTTGTTCGGTGGCGTAGTAGTGGGCGAGTATACTGTTCCCGATGGGGTGCGCCAAACAGCAAAGATTATATCGGCAAATACTCCCGAGGTGATGTATCAGGCATATTCGCAGTTGGATGTGGGTGATATTATAATCACGAAAGATGAGGATAAAAAAGTAAACCATTTGAGAATGATTGTGGAAAAGCCGGTTGTTGTTACGACAGCGTCAGGTAAGATCAATCCAAACAGAAGCTATGTGGTTACTATAGAGCAGACAGATACTTTTGATAAAACAAGAACAGACGGTGTAAATACAACGTGGTGGGTAGACCATCAATATACATTATCAAAGCTTCTTGAAAAGAACTACGTTCCCGTTTCGGTTGAGGCATACAGAACCGGAGTGGGGGTTGTTCCGTATATAGGGCTTGACACCGAGATTACGGCAGGAATACTCGAAAAAGGCACTCTTACGGGTACAATAACATCAAATTATCCTATCAGATTTATTCATATCAATCTTTATAAAAAAGACGGTACCCTTGTGAGCAACGTGGTCTATAACGGCGAATTTGATACGAGAAAAGTCAATTTGAGAAAATATGCTTCCGATATATTTACCGACGGTATGACCGAGGGAGAATATACTCTTGAAGTATTGGCGGGGGTAAGCCGCGGTTATGCGGAAATAGCGAAAGTAAACTTTATATACGGGTAAATGTATTATAAGGATAAAAAATATTGGACACATCATGGATAAAAACTCCAAAATGATGTGTCCAACTTTTTTTGAAAAAAATAAGGATATGGGGGAACCCATATCCTTAAAAATATGCTTTATTTGTTTGCGCTTTTCGAAACGCAACTGCAACAGCAACAGTCATACTTAGCCTGCGGGTTGTTGCCTGCAACCACGAGACCCATCATTTCAACTGCGGAAATTATAAAAATATTCCGAGGGCGAGCATCCGATATGCTTTTTGAATTCGGTGGAAAAATATTTATAATCCGTGTAGCCCGACATTAACGCGACTTCTTTGAGAGAATAATATTTTGTGGAAATCAATTCTGTGGCATACCGTATTCGGAGAAAAACAATATATTTTTGAGGTGATTTTCCGTATTCTTTTTTAAAAAGCTTTCGGAAATATACTTCACTTACAAACGATTGATTTGCAATTTCACGTATAGACAAATTCGGCTCTTTATAGTGATTCAACATATACTGAACCGAAGAATGAATTTTCGAAAACGGAGGATTGGATTTGAAGTTTTGCGAGTGGCAATTGGACAATATTTCATAAAATATTGCAGAGCATTTATATTTATATCCTGTCTCTTTCTTGTTCCAACAATATAAAATATCTTCAAAAAGCTTTTTGAAAATTTCAGGTTTTTTGGGCAAAAAGAATTCGATATCTTTGGTATGGCCGTTTATTATATCAAAATGTATTACGATCAATTCATCAACAGAAGATACTCGAGTATAGTTAACTCTCGAAGGCACAAACGATATGCAGTTATCTGTCAGATTGTATTCATTTGTCTCGCTTTTTAATACGGTGTCTGAATGAACGCGAAAAGATAAAGCGCAAAAATTTCGCCCCGTGTTGTTCATATTTATATTTGTTTGATTAAGTTTAATGACGTCTAAAATGTTGAAATTTATAATCTCATTTTCAAAAAACAAGATTATCCCCCCTTTATTTGCTTAAATATTAACACAACAGTTTCGAAAAATCAACCTCGAATATCATTTTATATGTTTATTTTTGATTTGATTTTCTATAAAATAAGCAAAAAGGGGTGTGAGTAATGAATGAACGAAGAATGATATTGGAGTTTTTTGAGCAACAAAAGGAATATGTTGACAGGAGAATTGCGGAAGGTATAGAAAAGTACAGAAAAGGCGACGTGGAAATAACCGTTACAGATAGCGATGGCACTCCGGTATCCAATGCAAAAATAAAAGCAAAACAAAAGAATCACGAATTCCGCTTTGGCGCAAATATATTTATGCTGGACGAATTGGAGACGGAAGAAAAAAATCAAAAATACAAAGATTATTTTGCTGACGTGTTCAATATGGCTACATTGCCTTTTTATTGGGATACTTTAGAGCCGGAGCACGGGAAAACGCGCTTTACAAAAGAATCAACTAAGGTATATCGTCGTCCTGCTATCGATTTGTGTATTGAGTTTTGTGAGAAACACGATATTGAACCGCGCGAACACGGGCTGGCGTACGCTTCGTTTTATCCTAAATGGTTATCGGATGCGTCGGTGGAAGAGGTTAAGAGAGAATCGGAAAGGCGGATTTTTGAAATTGCAGAGCGATATGCCGATAAAATCCGTACCATCGAAGTTACAAACGAAATGGATCGCAAAAATGCCATAACTTCATTTTATGAGGAACCTGATTTTATTAACTGGAATTTCAAAACTGCTGAAAAATATTTTCCGCAGAATCAGCTTGCGATTAACGAGTGGAACAGACTTTGGGAGGATCGTTGTCGTTTTACCGACAAGTATTATTCTTATATAGAAGCGGCAATGTTAAAGGGTGCGCGAATTGATGCAATAGGTATGCAGTTTCATTTGTTTAACAAGCGGGAAAACGAGTATGCAGCAACAAGGAAAATGCTGAATCCCCAAAGACTGTATAAATGTATGGATCTGTATGCACACTTTGGTAAACCGCTACAGATTACCGAGGTAACTATCCCGGCTTATTCGTGGGAAAAAGAGGACGAGGATATTCAGGCGGAATTACTTGAAAAGCTCTATTCGATTTGGTTTTCTCATCCTAATGTTGAGCAGATTATTTATTGGAATCTTGTGGACGGATATGCTTACGTAAACAGTGTCGATCCCGACGAAATTTCTGTAACACAGGGGGATATGACGGTTGGCGAAAACTATTATTACGGCGGACTTTTGCGTTTTGATATGACCCCTAAACCCGCATTTTACAAACTGAAAGAGCTGATACAAAAAAAGTGGCATACCGAAACAGAGCTTATTACCGATGAGAACGGAAAATGTTGCTTCCGAGGCTTTTACGGAGATTATGAAATAGAAGCAGAACGGTTCGGCGATGCCAAAAAAGCGGCAATAACAATATCTTCGAAAAAAGATAATAAAATCAAGGTGGTTTTGTAATGAGTTTGAAAATTCTTGTTATTCTTGCTTGTGTTCCGCTTTACGTAACGAATTCTTTTTGTGATAAAATCATATCTGCAAAAAGTGAAAATGCTTTTAACTATATATACAATTGTTTCAAATTTTTACTTTGCAGTATTTGTGTAATCCCTATGTTTTTTTTAGACACAATGCTTGGGTTTACCTGGGGCAGTTTTGTTTGCGGTTGCGCTTGCGCTGTTATGTACGCTGTCAGCAAAACCGTTATGCTCAAGGGATATGAAGCGACCTCGGTTGCGTTTATGACACTGTGCCATTCATCGGGAATGATTGTTCCTTGCGTTTTGGGACATTTTCTTTGGGCGGAAAAATTAACTGTGCTGTCGGTGAGTGGCATTATTATTACGATTATTGCAGTTCTGCTGCTGAAAGACAGTAAAAAACGGCAAACTCCATTCGGGAAAAACGGAATTTTTTATGGCTTGATCATATTTTTGACCAGCGCCGGTGTTATGATAACACAAAAGTTGATGGGAATTTATTTCCCCGAAGAAAATATAGGACTATACAATTTTTATTCTTTTTTTGTCGCGGCTTTGATTCTGTGTATGTTTATTAGTCCCAAACAAATAAGAAGCAGTACCAAAGCGGATAAAAAGAGTATCGGAGTATGCGCATTGTGTAGCGCGATTTCTCTTTCGATTATCAGCTTTGTTATGACTAACCTTGCATCAAGTGTGCCGTCGGTTATTTTGTTTCCTTTGTTTAATGGCCTTGGAATCATATTAGTATGTATTGGTTCCGTATTTGCTTTTAAAGAAAAACTTAATGCAAAGAAGATTACTGGATTGATCTTGGGTATATTGGGTTTGTTACTTATAAATTTTTAAATTGGTGACATTAAATGACTCTTTCGGTGTATGGCTAATGAGGATGTCTGTTCAGTTTTCTCGCAGCAAAATACCTTGTAAAAATAAAAAATGGACACATCATAAGGGTAAACCCTAAAATGATGTGTCCAACTTTTTTTGAAAAAATAAGGATATGGGGGAACCCATATCCTTAAAAATATGCTTTATTTGTTAGCTTCTTCGATAGCAACTGCAACAGCAACAGTCATACCAACCATGGGGTTGTTACCTGCGCCGATGAGACCCATCATCTCTACGTGTGCGGGAACGGAGGAAGAACCTGCGAACTGCGCATCGCTGTGCATACGTCCCATAGTATCTGTCATACCGTAGGAAGCGGGGCCTGCAGCCATGTTATCGGGATGGAGTGTACGTCCTGTACCGCCGCCGGAAGCAACGGAGAAGTAGTTTACGCCGTTTTCGTTACACCACTTCTTGTAAGTGCCTGCAACGGGGTGCTGGAAACGAGTGGGGTTGGTGGAGTTACCGGTGATGGAAACGCCAACGTTTTCTTTTCTCATAATTGCAACGCCTTCGGGAACGTTGTCAGCGCCGTAGCACTTAACCTTAGCTCTGGGGCCGTTGGAGAAGGGAACTTCTCTTACAACGGATACTTCCTCTGTAGCGGGGTCAAACTTTGTTTCAACATAAGTGAAGCCGTTGATTCTGGAAATGATGTATGCAGCATCCTTGCCGAGACCGTTAAGGATTACGCGGAGGTCCTTGGAACGAACCTTGTTTGCGTTAAGCGCGATCTTGATTGCGCCTTCAGCTGCAGCGAAGGACTCGTGGCCTGCCAAGAAGCAGAAGCACTCTGTTTATTCGGAAAGAAGCATCTTACCGAGGTTACCGTGGCCGAGACCAACCTTACGGTTTTCAGCAACGGAGCCGGGGATACAGAAAGCCTGGAGACCGATACCGATAGCGGCAGCGGCATCAGCAGCCTTTGTGCAACCCTTCTTGATTGCGATAGCAGCGCCTACTGTGTAAGCCCACTTTGCGTTTTCAAATGCGATAGGCTGTGTTTCTTCTACGATCTTGTAGGGGTCGATGCCTTTAGCGGCACAGATCTCCTTACATTCATCGATGGAGGAAATGCCGTATTCTTTAAGAGCAGCGAGGATCTTCGCCTCACGTCTTTCATAACCTTCAAAATTAGCCATTACGTTTTTCCTCCCTTAATCATTCGTGTCTGGGGTCGATATACTTAACAGCGTCAGCAAATCTGCCGTAAGTACCCATAGACTGTTTGTAAGCTTCGTTGGGTTCAACACCCTTTTTGATGAGGTCGGTCATCTTGCCGAGAGAAACGAATTCGTAACCGATTACTTCGTTGTTTTCGTCAAGAGCCATTCTTGTGCAGTAGCCTTCGGTCATTTCGAGGTAACGAACGCCCTTAGCCTTTGTTCCGTACATTGTACCGACCATGGAACGAGCACCCTTACCGAGGTCTTCCATGCCTGCACCGATAACCAAGCCGCCTTCGGAGAACGCAGACTGTGTTCTGCCGTAAACGATCTGCAAGAAGAGCTCGCGCATTGCTGTGTTGATAGCATCGCAAACGAGGTCTGTATTAAGTGCTTCGAGGAGTGTTTTGCCGGGGAGGATCTCTGCCGCCATAGCTGCGGAGTGGGTCATACCCGAGCAACCGATGGTCTCAACGAGAGCTTCCTCGATGATACCGTTCTTAACGTTGAGGGAGAGCTTACAGCCGCCCTGCTGAGGTGCGCACCAACCGATACCGTGTGTGTAACCGGAGATGTCGGTGATCTGCTTTGACTGGATCCATTTGCCTTCTTCCGGAATGGGAGCAGGACCGTGATCGCAACCCTTTGTGACACAGCCCATGTGAGCAACCTCTGTGCTCATGGCATATTCACAAGAAAATTCTTTGCTCATGATTATTTCTCCTTATTTATTTAGATGTCTTTTTTTTCAATTATTTAACGATCTCGCCGTAGCAAGCACCGAATGCGCAAGCAGCGTTAGCCTCGTCTGTATCGATGTGCATAGCGGGAGCGAACTTTTCGCTTACTCTGATGACAACGTCATCGAAAATTGTTGTTCTTTCGGAGTCGATCTTGACCTTAACGATCTCCTTATCCTGAACGTTGAACTGTGCAGCAGCTTCGGGAGTAAGGTGGATGTGTCTCTTTGCGATGATAACGCCCTCAGCGAGCTCAACTTCGCCTGCGGGGCCTACGAGCTTGAGACCGGGTGTGCCTGCAACGTCGCCGCTTTCTCTTACGGGAGCGGTTACGCCGAGTGTACGAGCGTCTGTGAAGGAGATCTCAACCTGTGTTGCGGGACGAGCGGGACCGAGGATGATTACGTTTGCGATTTCCTTCTTGGGGCCTACGAGCTTAACTCTTTCTTCGCATGCGTACTGACCGGGCTGGCTCAGTTCCTTTTTGTTTGTAAGTGTTGCACCCTTGCCGAACAATGCCTCGATGTGGTCAGCAGAAAGGTGTACGTGTCTTGCGGATGTTTCAACAAGAACTTTGTTATCCATGATTTTTTCCTCCGTTATATAGAAAATATTAAAATTTTGAATAAACCTAATCAAAGATTATTATACTATATAAAAATCGAAAAGTAAATAGGAATAATCATTTTTTTCCGTATATTTCAAAACAGAGGAGCAAAAAAATATGTGTGACGGTAAAAATAACGAAAACGAAAATCAAAGCGAAGCTTTGGAAAAAGAAAAGATAGAAAACCTACAGCTTGAAAACGTAAAAATGAGCAATTCGATTACTACAACGGGCGAGGGAATAACCCTTCACTGTATGACGGTCATCGGTCAGATCGAGGGGCATTATCTGTTGCCGGGCGATCAGAAAGCGACAAAATACGAGCAGATCATTCCGCTGCTCGTGTCGGTGGAGGAGAGCGACGAGATCGACGGTCTGCTCATCATACTGAACACGGTAGGCGGTGACGTCGAAGCGGGTCTTGCGCTGTCCGAAATGATCGCAAGCATGAGCAAGCCGACGGTATCGATCGTACTCGGCGGAGGGCATTCGATCGGCGTTCCTCTTGCGGTATCGGCAAAAAAATCGTTTATCGTTCCGTCGGCGACCATGACCGTGCATCCGGTGAGAACGACGGGGCTTGTGGTAAGCGCGCCCCAGACCTACAACTATTTTAACCGAATGCAGGATAGGATATTGAAGTTTATCGAGGAGCATTCAAACACCTCTGCCGACAGACTGCGCGAGATGATGCTTGCAAAAGACGAGCTTGCGACCGATATGGGAACGGTGCTCGAGGGCAGAGAAGCGGTGGAATGCGGCCTTATTGACGAAGTCGGCGGACTTACCGAAGCTATACGCACTCTGCGCGAAATGGTTAGAAACAGCAAGCAAAGCAATTGATCGAAAAAAAAGGACACATCATTTTGGAGTTTTCCGTTATGATGTGTCCTTTTTTTATTTATTCTTATAATACCATTTTATCGGGTTTTCGTGAATGTATTTCCGTCTTGTTTCATAATCGCAATTATCTCGGATTATGTGGTCGAAAAATGAACGTTGGAAAAGATTATCTATTCCGTATTTTTGCTTACAGTTACGCACACACAATGACTTAAACCTACAAACTACATCTGTCAAGGTAGGGGAGGGGCTTGCTCCTCCCGCTCGTTTGTGAAAAATAATTAATACGTGTATATGGTCGGGCATTATAACGTAGTCATCTATTGTAACGTTTTGATACCTTTTTTCAAGATTTTTTAACTGTTCTTCTGCTATTTCTCCGCAAGGCTTTAATTTTACCGAATATGCGGGAGGAGCAAGCCCCTCCCCTACCGCGTAATCGTTTGTTTCGCTTACAGGGGCATTATTTTTACGTATAATTTCCGATAATATTTGCTTTCTGTCTTGCGTACATATCGTTATAAAATATGCGCCGACAGAGCTGTAGTCATAATTCTTTACCCTCGTAGGTTTTCTTTCGGGATATTTATTTTCCATTTCCATCACCGTTTTTATATTATCACAAAATCAAAATATACGCAATAAAAAAGACACATCGCTTGAGGGTTATTCCGTTATGATGTGTCCTTTTTTTATTTATTCTTATAATACCATTTTATCGGGTTTTCGAGAATGTATTTCCGTCTTGTTTCATAATCGTAATTATCTCGGATTATGTGGTCGAAAAATGAACGTTGGAAAAGATTATCTATTCCGTATTTTTGCTTACAGTTACGCACACACAATGACTTAAACCTACAAACTACATCTGTCAAGGTA
>JAFSAM010000078.1 GCA_017441005.1 Clostridia bacterium
GATACGATTTCCTGTACTTCAAGAGGAATATAGCCGTATTCTTCCTGAATTGCAGACAAAATCATCATCAAAGGTGTTTTTTCTTCAACGTATCTGTCACAGATTTCGTTGATCTTAGCAACTGATGCTTCACTCAAATGGGCCATGGTAGCCCTCCTTTTCTAAAGATTTTATATAATTTGCATTATTGCAATCCATACATTATATATCATAACAAACAAACTCCCAATTGTCAAGACAAAACGACCATCAAATCGACGAATATTCCGTATTTTTTCTTACTAATAAGATAAAATTAGCCAAATTTCTCAAAAAAACAAAGCAGTTCATTTTCGCTATATTTATACAGATTTCACCAATGATTTTTGCATCAAAATAAAGATAATATTCCATCGATTGAATTTATGCTCCGTCAAATATTCAAGGAACGCTTGAATTCAGAAGGAGTCATTCCGGTAACGCGTTTAAATACCCTCGAAAAATACTGGGGATTATCAAAATTAAGCTTCGCCGATATTTGAGCAAAATTCAAATCATCCTCACGGATCAGCATTCTTGCACACTCGACACGTTTTTTTATAGCATAGGATGACAGTGTCTCTCCGGTCTGTTCACGAAAGATCTTGCTTATATAGCTTTTACTGTAACCGAACTCGCGGCAAATATCGCAAATCCTCACGCTTTCTTCCAGCCTTGAGGTAATAAATTCTTTTATATCCACGACGATATGGCTCTCCATGCTTTCCTTGGTCGGAAATACCCCTACAGTTCCTTTATCGGTTATACTTCTTATAAGGAAGATCAACAATTGTTCAAGATACGTTTTTATAAGCTGTTCACCGCCAATACGGGCATTCTCTTTTTTTTCAAGCTTTTTCAGCTCCGTATCATTCTTGGGAATGATGTAAGTATCCTCAGACTCTTTGATCACAGAAGAAATAAAGCCTTTCAACGTCCTGTCGAGAGTCGTATGATATTTTTCAAGATAGACCATCGACGGAGAATCGCAAACGAAGGAAACAACAAAAAAATTGGGAGAGGAATCGACAGCTTTAATTGCGTGAAACTCGTCGGGCTTATGAAATACAATTTCCCCTTGCTTCAAAATTATACGCTCTTCATCCCTTTGAATCTCGACATTCCCCTTGTCAACGTAAACCATCTCCCAAAAATCGTGACTTTCTCCCGAATAAACAAATTTCCTGTCAAATTCATAATAATGAATAGTTACGATCTTAGAGATATTTATCAAAGAGTTTAATTTAGTTTTTACGTAGGTTGCTTTCATATTCATCTCCAAAAATTATAATATTGTGCACAAAATTGAACTTTTGCAACAAAAAAATGTCTGTCCTCAAGGGACAGCGTTGCTGTATACTGATTATACAACATACCGATCAAAAAAACAAGGGGGTATTCCAAAAATGAAAAAAGGTATAAGCATTTGGTCATTTCCCGAACAGGAGTTGAACGCCAGTTTTGCTCTTGCGAAAGATGCAGGATTCGAAGGCGTGGAGGTAGCACTTGCCGAAGAGGGAGAAATCTCCTTACAAACCACAGAAAAAGCGCTTCTCGAAATAAAAAAACAGGCCGATAACAACGGAATTGAGCTTTACAGCGTTGCAAGCGGACTGTACTGGGACTACTGGTTTAACGACGACGACATAAGCATTCGCGAAAAAGCCGTATCAAACTGCAAAAAACAGATAGAGACGGCAAGCATACTCGGATGCGAGTCGATACTTGTGATCCCCGGAGTGGTAAACGCAGACTTTGCAGACCCTAATAAGGTAGTTGATTATTGTACCACCTACGAAAGAAGTCTTGAGGCTTTTGTCGGCTTAAAAGAAATCGCCGAACAGTACAAGATTGAAATAGGTCTTGAAAACGTCTGGAATAAATTTTTACTCTCTCCGATGGAAATGCGCGATTTCATAGACAAAATAGGAAGCAAATATGTAGGAAGCTATCTTGATATCGGCAACACGCTTCTGAACGGTTACCCTGACCAATGGATAAGAGCGCTGGGAGACAGAATAAAGAAGGTTCATTTTAAGGATTACAGAAAAGCGGCGGGCGGTCTTCACGGCTTTGTCGATCTTCTTGCGGGCGACCTTGATTTTCCTGCCGCAATGACAGCACTTAATGAAATAGGCTACAACGGATGGGTAACAGCCGAAATGATCCCCAATTACAAATACTATACGGAAACCATCATATATAATACGTCCAATGCCATGGATAAGATCTTAGGAAGGAAATAAGCTATGTTGAAAATAGGACTTATAGGTTGCGGTTTTATGGGAGACATGCACGCAAACTGCTACAAAAACATTAAAGGAGTCAATCTTACCGCCGTAGCTGACCTCTGCAGAGAAAAGGCAGAGAAAGCGGCATCGGGTACCGGGGCTGTAATATACGGCGACGGCAAAGAACTGATCGCCAATGCAGACGTTGACGTTATAGACATTTGTCTGCCCACATTTCTTCACACGGAATATGCAATTGCGGCTATGGAAAAGGTAAAATATCTTTTTATCGAGAAACCCGTTGCACTTACTTCTGAGGAAGGCGACAGCCTAATCAAAAAAGCAAACGAAACAGGCTGTAATATACAAATAGGTCAGGTAATCAGATTCTGGGATGAATATACCGTTCTTCGCGACATTGTAAAAAGCGGAAAATACGGAAAAGTCGTCAATGCAAACTTTCGACGCATAAGTCCCCGTCCCGATTGGGGTTGGGAAAGCTGGTTGACCGATGCCCGCCGTTCGGGCGGTGCGGCGCAGGATCTGCACATTCACGATACCGATTACGTTTTGTCTGTATTCGGACAGCCGAAGGATTTTTACTCTGTCAAAAATGCTGTGGGTGAAACCAATTCCTACATAAATACACTTATGCAGTACGAGGATTTTGTTGTGACCGTTGAAGGAACGTGGGACCTTCCCTTCACCCATCCTTTTGAAGCAAGCTTCAGAGTTGTATTTGAAAAGGCTACCGTTGAAAACGGAGCAAACGGCTTTATGCTGTATACGGATTCTTCGGCAGAAAAGATCGAAATCGAAAAGAAAGAATTGATAGGCACAGTGTCCGGCGGCAACATATCGGATCTCGGCGGATATTATAACGAGCTTGCTTATTTCTGCGACAGAGCTGAAAAAAATCTCCCGATCGACCGGGCAACACTCGAAGAAGGAGTAGCTTCTTTAAAATTTGTAAAAAAGGAGTTGTCATTTAATGCTTAACGTAGGTATCATAGGCTGCGGAAACATTTTCACTATGCACGCAACGTCTGCCGACAATCTCCCGAATGCAAGGATAGTTGCAGTTTGCGACATAAAAAAAGACAGAGCCGATAAAGCCGCAAAAAAGTATGGGGCTAAAGCCTACTACGATTATAAGGAAATGATAAATGACGCATCCCTTGACGTAGTGCATATATGTGTCCCCCACTATATGCACCCGATCATTTCAAAATATGCCATCGAGCACGGAATAAACGTCTTATGCGAAAAACCGATAAGCATAAACTACTCCGACGGACTTGAAAACGTCAAGCTTGCCGAAGAAAAGAAAGTCAAATACGGTATAATCTTTCAGTGCCGTTACAATGACACCTCAAAACTGATCAAAGAGAACCTCGAAACCGGCAAGCTCGGGAAGGTCATATCTGCCCGAGTTGTGCTGACCTGGTGCAAGCCCGACTCTTATTATTCCCTTTCCGATTGGAAAGGAACGTGGGATAAAGAGGGCGGCGGAGTTATAATCGACCAAGCGATACATTCACTTGATCTTGCAAACTGGTTTATCAACGACGAGCCCGTCAGAGTTCAGGCAAGCATTGCAAACAGAGGTCACTCAATAATGGAGGTAGACGATACCGGAGAGGGCTTTATTCAATACAAGAACGGGGCTACTCTGTCCTTTTGGGCTATGAACAACTACGGTTGTGACGAGCCTATCGAAATAAGGCTTCTGTGCGAAAACGGCAAAGCCGTAATGAGCTACGACGAAGCCGAAATAACCTTCAATGACGGAACGGTACTGTCTACGAAGCAACAGCCTGACGGAATATATTATGAAGGCGGCAAAGAATACTGGGGCTTCAGACACATAAGACAGATTGCAGATTTTTACGATGCGGTAGAAAATGACCGTCAGCCCGATATCAGCGGCAAAGAGGCATTGAAAATTCAAAGAATAATATGCGCCATTTACAGATCGGGCAAGACCAACTCTGCAATTTCTTTAGAAAACAGTATGGATAATTAAAAAAACTATGATATAATGCTTATACAGGCACTGATATCAAAAACAGATAACGGAGACTTATTATGAAAAAAGATATTTTCACGATGGAAGGTAAAAACGTAGTATTTACCGGCGGTTGCGGTGCTTTGGGAAGAGTAATGGTAAAAGCCCTTCTTGAATACGGAGCAAATGTTGCCGTCCCCGAAATTTGTGACAGATTTGATGAAAGCTTTGATGAATACAAAGCCCAAAACAAGCTGAAGGTGATCGTTACCGATCTCAGCAAGACCGAAAGCATCAGAGCTTCTTTTGAAGAAGCAAACAACTTTCTCGGCGGAATCGACGTGCTTGTTAACTGCGCGGCATACGGCGGAGGAGCCGGCGGCAAGAGCTGTGAATACAGACTGGATAAGATAGATGACGACACCTGGGAAAACGGCGTTGACGGAACGCTCAATGTTATTTTCCGTTGCACAAGAGAGGTAATTCCCTACTTTGACAAAAAAGGAAAAGGCAATATAGTGAATGTAGGATCTATGTACGGACTCATTGCTCCGGATTTTGACATATACGGAGAGGATATCCCCTGGAGTCCCCCCACCTACGGTGCCGGCAAAGCAGGCGTGTTGCAATTTACACGTTACTGTGCATCTGCTTTAGCTCGCCGCAACATAAGAGTAAACAGCATAACCCCGGGGCCCTTTCCGGGAATAACACCCGCTACTGACATGGAATTTATAGGCAGGCTCAGCAATAAGACCATGTTAAAGCGCACAGGTAAAGCCGAAGAACTAAACGGAGCTTTGTTGCTCCTTGCATCCGAGGCATCATCCTTTATGACAGGAACAAACATCGTCGTTGACGGCGGTATGACGCAGTGGTAAAAAGCCGCTTTAAAAAAACTCAAACTTTTTTCGTCAAAAGGAAAACAGCGACCCACAGCACATTTTATGTAGCACAGTTGCTTACCAAAGCACAATAATAACCACCACTCATTGTACAAGGAGATAAATACTATGAAAAAACTTTTAGTTTTTTTCGCGATTATTGTTCTTGCTATTACCGTTTCGGCGTGCGGGTCTGACAAACCATCTCCGAATGATAACGAAACGACGGTACAGACAGCAGAACCCGAAACCACCGAACAGCCCGATAATAAACCTGCAAACAAGCTTCCCGACGGTATCAACCCCGACGAGTATGCCAAGTTTGTGCAGTTCGATCTGCCTGAGAACTTCAGAGAAGCGGCTGTTGCACAGATGCGTAAGCAGGCAACTGTCGAGTGGACTCCGGAATATACCTTCAGCTACGGCAACACGTATGACAACTGGGGCTTTAAGATGACATATACTGCCGGCAAGAAATACACCGGTCTTCCTTACGGCAATATGAATTGCAATATGAGCGAATTCCAAAAGTATCTTGACGAGCACGGGGGCAAATTTGCTGCAAAGGCGGAAAACGGTTACAATGACGTGATGGGAACACAGTGCAGTACGGCTATCAACCTTTCCTTCCAAACGTTCTTCCCCGAAGCCTGCAAGGTCTCAGACTCGTGGTGGCCTTCTTATCACAGCAAATTTATCGGAATCAACGTCGGTAGCTACGAGGCTCCCGACGGAATGAAGCGCGGCGTTGATATAGTAGCCCATAACGGCGAAGAAAAAATGTACGAATCGTACGCATTGGCAGATATGGGTGACGTAATTATAAGCAAGGACGACGAAAGAGCCGTAACTCACGTACGTATGGTTGCAGCAAAGGCTGTTGTAGCAAGGGGAGCAAACGGTCAGATCAATCCCAACAGAAGCTATCTTGTATGCATTGAGCAGACCGATTCCTTTGACAGCACCAGAAAGGATGTCAATACCACTTGGTGGGTCGACCATAAATATACCTTCGCATCCCTTTATCAGGGCGGATGGGTACCCGTTTCTCTTGAGTGCTACAAAGACAACGTAAGCGTCTATCCTTATATAGCACTTGACGAGATCCCCACGGCAGATATGCTTGCAAAGGGTACGCTCGGAGGAACTGTCTCTACCGATTACACCCTGAACTATATACACTTGAGCATTTACGACAAGGCCGGCAATCTCGTAAACAGAGTGGTTAAAAACAACAGCTTTGACGGCAGTAAGGAAAATCTCAGAAAACACGCCTTCAACCTCTTCAACGACAGTTTGAAGGCAGGAACCGAATATACGTTTGTTCTTGATGCCGGAATTGCAGCCGGAAATGCCGAGCTTTGCAGAGTTGACTTTACTTATAACGGTTAAAGAAAAGGAGAAAATAAAAATGGACAAGATCAAGTTTCTTACCCCAATCGATGGCACAATGGTCTGCGACAAGGCAGGCATAATCGAAAATGATGCTTTGCTGATCGATATCACCCTTAAAGCATCCGCAGGAAGAAACATTACGGTAAACGGACTTACGACCGCCGACAACGGAGGCTTCTATACCGTCAAAATTCCGCTGACCGCCTATAAAAATCAGCTGATCGCACGCGATACCGAAACGGGTGACACTACCGAAGCTACCATTTACCGTCTAAAAAATGCATCAATGAAGTACCGCCTGTCACTTGATGACAATATAGAGTGCTTTAAGGAAATTGCAAAAAATAATTACAAGTCCATATTTGATCAACCTTATCTCAGGCTTATGAAGGATCTGAACGAAAAGTACGGAACCAAGGTTCACGCCAATATCTATTACTGCTGTTCCGAATTTTCGACCGAGTCCTCACCAAAAGGAAGCTTCAATCTATCTCAGTTTCCCGACAAGTATAAGGGTGAGTTTGAGGAAGCATCCGAATGGCTGAGACTGTCCTTTCACGCATTTAAGAACCTGCCCGATGAGCCCTATGCACGCGAGGACGGTCGAACATATATGAACGCATACGAGGATTGTGCAATGGTAAACGAAGAGATCATTCGTTTTGCCGGCGAGAAATCATTGAGCGACTACACCACGATCCACTGGTGTCGAGGCACGAAGGATGCCTGCAAAGCATTCAGAGCAAACGGCTATAAGTACCTGCAGGGAGGTACACCCATTAACTACTATCTTACCGACGAACAGTTTCTTGAGGCGGTCCGAAAATACGGAAACTACTATGATCCCGAAACCGATCTGGTCTTTACAACAAGCAGCTGTATGCTGAATGCAGCCGAGGTAGGACCGACCGAAATCCCCAAAAGACTTGACGAGCGCTCAAAGCAGTATCCGTTAAACGGATTTATCGACCTCATCATCCACGAACAGTATTTCTATCCTCATTTTCATCTTCATCGCCCCGATTATCGGGAACGTATCGAAGCGGGTATCAAGTGGTGCCACGAGCACGGCTATCAGCCTTCCTTCAGAAGCGAACCGCTAAAACCCTGGTAAAAAAAGTTTTATCGCAAATAACAAAAAAGGCGCTGACTCGTTTGCGTTTCTTTCGCATTCGAGCCGGTGCCTTTATATTTTTATGGGACTATCGTGTTAACACTGAATTTGACAAAGCATAATCCTTGGATTATCATAGGTAACAGTCAAATAATGACAAAAAAGACAAACAGTTTTGATTTTAAATATTTATCGGGGGGAGAGCTTCCATTTAGTATAAAGCAAGGATGACGGATAATCGTCTCCGTACGGCTGATAATAAACTGTAATAAGGGTTCCGTCCGCCAGCTCCACGGTCGAAGGATATCCGAGATCATTGTTCTTTGTGCTGGTATTATTACTGATCTCAAACTCTTCGGTATCCCACGTTACTCCGCCGTCATAGCTGAGGCATCCTCTTACACCGCGAGTGCCTACTCTGTAAGAATAAGTTAATAGTACAGCACCGTTTGAAAGCTCGAGGAAGTGAGCGGGAGCACCTACCACAGAAGGTATCCTCTGTGCCGTCGTCCAATTCTTGCCGTCATTTGATTTCATAGTCCAAATGGAATATGATGTTCCGATAATACCGGATTTTTCCGAACGTATACCGGCAAGAAAAGAGCCGTCGGAAAGCTGTATAACGTAAGGCTCGGAATAGCTGTATTCCGGTGGAAGCTCGGGAAGATCAACTTTAGAATACAAAGTCCACGTTTTGCCGTAATCCTTGCTGATATATGCGGAAAACTCCGTTTCCGAAACACCCGAACATATCAAAGTTTTACCGTCGTTCATCAAGGAAGGACCGTGAGGGCTTGAAAAAGGTACACTTATAGGCTCGCTCCACGTTTTGCCGTAATCCTCGGTAAGCATAACGAAACGACCGTCAAACTTCAAAAGCTCGTCTGCCGTATAGCTGTTCCATTCCTTAAGTTTGGCTGTTTTTTGTTCGTCGGTGCATTTACCCCAGCACGAAGCATAATCTCCTCCGGGAAGGAAATAATCAGAGCCTATGGTAAAAAACGTTGCCGCCATTCTGCCTTCGCCGATATATACAAGACCGACGTCGCGGTCGTCTACGGGGAAATCGTGAATGATCCTCGGGGATGACCACGTAACGCCGCCGTCTTTACTTTCAAAAAAGGCAGACACACCAAATGGATCTACGTGTTCTCTGCGCAAGGATGCCGCCGCATAAAGTGTTCCGTTTTCGTCTTTCACGACCGTTGGCCAGCCGTGGTAGTATAGATCAATGTTAACTCCCGTATTGCCGATCTCAACTGTAAGAGGTGCTTCTGCAAGACGAGAAATTGCCGCACCAATTTCATAGAATTCCGCTTTCAATTTAGGAATATCAGTCTTTTTGTCTGTTTGGTTCATGGTTTCGGACATTGGTTTTCCCTCCGTTAGATTTATGTTTTCGAGTATTTTTTTCTTTTGTTTAATCGGATACTTCCGAAAGAAATTGCGATTTTGAATCAGGGGCATTTTCATTATAACAGTTCTATGATATCGATGTCAATAAAATGCACAAAGATGAATTTTTTGTGTTCAAAAATGCATTTTTCGTACTAACAAAGTATGATAGAATAGGTTTGGTAAGAAAGGATAAGTTTGTCTGTAAAAAAACAGACAAATAATAATCGGTAAAGAAAAGAGGTATGATCAAATGAAATATTGTTTTCAGGGTGATATTGAAGAAGTAAAGGACGGCTTGAAATATATCTCCGATCTTCTCGGCTGGGAATCGGGAGAAGACGGAATATCCGTCAAAGCAGTAAAAAAATCCATTAACGGACTTAATGTACAACAAACGGATGCCAACGGTTGGCTGATCGAATACGGTCAGAAAGCACATTTTTTCCGAGCACTCGGTTTCATAAATCAAAAAAAGGCAGTTTCCGAAGAGTTTCATTTTGAAAGCTGCGGCTTCCAGCTGGACTTGAGTCAGACAAACGAAGTACCGCACCTGCACGAGCTGAAGGAAATGCTTGCCCGCCTTGCGCTGATGGGATATAACCTCTTCGTACCTTATATGGAGGATAATTTTGAGGTTCCCGACGAGCCGTATTTCGGCTATATGCGCAGCCGTTATACAGAAAAAGAATTTGCAGAAATAAACGAGATGGCCGAAATGTTCGGCATTGAGATCATGCCTATGATCGAGGGACTTGCCCATCAAGCCAATGTCTTGCGCTGGCATCCTTATGCAAATATGCAGGAGGATGCAAACACGATGCTGGTGGGAGAGCCACGTACCTATGAATTTCTTGAGCACGTGCTTGATGCTGCCACAAAGCCGTTCAATGCCAAGAGAGTATATATAGCTTTAGACGAAGCCTTCGAGTTGGGAAAGGGTGAATCCCTGCGCCGAAGCGGAGTCTACCGTCCCAGCTTTGACTATATGCGTGAGCACATGGAGCATTTGATTCCAATGTGCGAAAAACGCAATCTGGAATTCGTAACCAGCGGCGATATGTATATGCTCGCCAGCAACCCCGACGGATCTGTTTTTGAAAGATTGTATAATACCGATAGGCCTATGGCGCAAGAGATCAAGGATGCCGCAAACTATCCCGTAAACTACTGTATGTGGGACTATAGCCATTTGGAGGAGGAGACTTACGAAAAGCTCTTCAACCGTTACCGCGAATTCGGCACGTGCGATTATTTTGAGTCGGGTATATGGAATTGGCTTGGCTTCGGTGTGGACTACACCAAGACCTTCGCCACAGTTATCCCCGGTATGCGGGCGGCAAAGAAGTGCAAGATCAAGCATCCGATAGTCACTACCTGGGGAAATGACACGGGATGTGAAAATTTCTGGAGCGATCTGCTTTTAGGTATGCAGCTGTTTGCAGAATATTCTTACGGAGATGAACCGGATATGACAGAGCTGGCGGCGCGCTTTAAAGCCTGCACAGGATGTGAGATGGAAGACTTTATGGAGCTGTCTTATGTAGATCATCTTTATGATGAAGCCCCCCGTCCCGGTCCCGGATATACAAACTTCTCCCGCTCCCTGCTGTGGCAGAATATCCTCTTCGGAATATTCGACTATTACATCCGCGATGACAGCCTTACCCCCCATTTCAAACGCTCTGCAGAAGCTTTGGAAAAGGCTGCGACCCGTAACGGTAAATACGGTAAATATTTTGAAACGCGTGCAATGTGCTCAAGAGTTCTGGAAATGAAAGCAACAATGGGTCATCGCATTTCCGAAGCCTACAAAGCGGGCAACAAGAAGCTTCTGCATAGAATTACAGACGAGGAACTGCCCGAAATGAAGCGCCGTGTTGAAGCACTCTACAAACGTCACAGAGAGCTGTGGTACAGCGTCTATAAGCCATTCGGTTGGGAAGTCGAAGATCTCCGTTACGGCTCGCTGTATGCTGTGATCGACTCCACGATCTTCCGTCTGAATCAATACCTGAACGGTGAGGTCAGTTCTTTAGACGAAATAACCGCCACACGTCTGTCATTTGACGGCGGTGAAAAAATACCCCGAACCTTCAGTTATATGTGGGCATATACCTCAAACGTCTATGAACCGCGCAACTGACACCCCAAAATATTATTTCCCCATAAAAAATAATTTGTCATCGATAATTACAGAAACAAAAAAATTCCTCTGCCTCAAAAACAGGCAGAGGAATTTTTTTGCTTCTGTTAACCGCCACGTATAGTGCCTGTTTTTTCTATTGTCAAATATTTTTTCAAAAACATATTGACAAATGCACCAACTCGTGTATAATTGTATACAATAATACAAACACCGCTGAAAGGACTGATAGAAAGATGCTTGAAATATCCGCAAAAACAAATCTGTTGGAACAAAAATCATATAAATACTCCTTACAGGACGTAGCCGAACCAAACCTTCAAAGGGACATTTATTCCTACGGCACCGTACCGAAGGTGTCGTTTAACCACAGACGAGTTCCTCTGAATATGCCCGAGGAAATATGGATCACGGACACGACCCTCAGAGACGGACAGCAGTCGGTTGAGCCCTATACGGTAGATCAGATAGTAAAGATATACAAATATCTGTCCGCACTCGGCGGTCCTTACGGCATCATCCGCCAGACAGAATTCTTTATATACAGCAAAAAAGACCGCGATGCACTGGAAAAGTGCCTTTCACTCGGCTTGAAATTTCCGCAGATAACGAGCTGGATACGCGCAAGCAAAGAGGATTTTAAGCTTGTACGTGATCTCGGCTTAAAAGAAACCGGTATTCTTGTAAGCTGCAGTGACTATCATATTTTCAAAAAGATGAAGATGACCAGACGCCAGGCGCTCGAGCACTATCTTTCCACAATATCGGATGCTTTTGAAGCGGGCGTTATTCCCCGTTGCCACCTCGAAGATATTACACGTGCCGATTTTTACGGCTTTGTCGTTCCCTTTGTAAACGAGATACAAAACCTCTCGCGTCAAGCGGGAATTCCCGTAAAGATCAGGGCTTGCGATACAATGGGCTACGGAGTACCTTATACCGAGGCGGCAATGCCCCGAAGCGTAGCCGGTATCATTTACGGCTTGCAGCATTACTCCGACGTACCGAGCGAATGGCTGGAATGGCACGGACACAATGATTTTTATAAATCTGTCGCCAACGCTTCGACTGCATGGCTTTACGGAGCGTGTGCGGTAAACTGCTCGCTTCTCGGAATCGGAGAACGCACAGGAAATATCCCCCTTGAGGCTATGGTATTCGAATATGCCTCCCTCAGAGGCTCTATGGACGGAATGGACCCCACGGTCATCACCGAAATAGCGGATTTCTTCCAAAAGGATATCGGATATTCGATCCCCGTTATGACCCCGTTTGTAGGTAAGAATTTCAATTCAACACGTGCGGGAATTCACGCCGACGGACTTATGAAGGATGAGGAGATATACACGATATTCGACACAAACAAGCTGCTTAACCGCCCTGCAACCGTAGAGATCAGCAAGACCTCGGGAGCAGCCGGAATAGCATTCTGGATAAACCGCAACTACTCACTCTCTGGCGAAGATCAAATAGGCAAAACCGATCCGTTGGTACTTGCGCTGAAGAAATGGGTAGACAGCGAATACGAGGCAGACAGACAAACAAGCATATCGGCAAAAGAGCTTGAAGAAAGAATCAATGAATTTGCCCCCGGGCGTTTTAACTAAAAAGGAGGTCATTATGGCAGACTTTAAAACCGTATCTTTATCCGACCAGGTATTTGATAGATTGGAAAACGATATTATTACAGGAGTATACCCAAGAGGTGAAATACTGACCGAGCTTAAACTTGTAGAACAGCTCGGTGTAAGCAGAACACCCATCCGCGAGGCACTCAGACGCCTTGAGCAAGAAAGACTGATCAAGGAATCGGGAAAGGGCTCCGTTGTACTCGGAATCACCGTAGAAGACCTCGTCGATATAATGCATATAAGAGAGCGCATAGAAGGACTTGCGGCTTACTATGCAACGGTAAACCTTACTCCCGAAGGACTGGAAAAGCTGAAGCAGATAAGCGAATTACAGGATTTTTATTATACGCGAAAGGACATAGAACGTCTGAGACAAATGGACGATGAGTTTCACGATACCATATACGAATTAAGCCAGAGAACGATCATACGCGACACGCTTCTCCCTCTGCACCGTAAAACGATGAGATACCGCAAATTATCGATCGAGGATCCCAAAAGACTTGCCTCCTCGGTTTTGGAGCACAAAGAAATATTCAATGCCATTTCCGAGGGAAATGCAACAAAGGCATCGGAGCTGATAACATTGCACATCGGACGCGCAAAAGACAATATGATGGCGAGGTTTAATTACAATGAGTAAGACTATAGCACAAAAAATAATATCCAAACACCTGATATCGGGGGAAATGAAGGCAGGCTGTGAGATAGCCCTGAGAATCGACCAGACACTCACCCAGGATGCCACGGGAACGATGGCATATCTTGAATTTGAAACAATGGGACTTCCTAAGGTAAAAACTGAATTCAGTATAGCTTATGTAGACCACAACACACTTCAATGCGGCTTTGAAAACGCGGATGACCACAGATATCTGCAGTCTGTTACGGCAAAATACGGAGTACATTATTCCCGCCCCGGAAACGGCATCTGCCATCAGGTACATTTAGAGCGATTCGGAGTACCCGGAAAAACGCTGATCGGCTCCGACAGCCACACGCCCACTGCAGGTGGGCTTGGAATGCTTGCATTCGGAGCAGGCGGAATGGACGTTGCGGTCGCAATGGGCGGCGGAGCATACTATATCACGATGCCGAAGATATATAAGGTCCACTTGACAGGCAAATTAAGACCGTTTGTATCGGCAAAGGACGTAAGCCTTGAATTACTTCGTATTCTGTCCGTCAAGGGCGGTGTGGGTGCGATAATCGAGTGGGGCGGTCCCGGAGTAGACACCTTGAGCGTGCCCGAACGTGCTACCATAACAAATATGGGAACAGAGCTCGGTGCTACGACTTCGATATTCCCCTCCGACAGCATAACAAGAGAATTTTTATCCATGCAAGGCAGAGAAAAGGATTATGTCGCACTTTCTGCCGACCCCGATGCAGAATACGACCGAATCATCGAGATAGATCTGTCCGAATTAAAGCCGCTGATCGCCTGCCCGCACAGCCCCGATAACGTCGTTACGGTAGAAAGCTTAAAAAACACCCCCGTCGACCAGATATGCATAGGCTCGTGCACCAATTCATCCTTGCAGGATCTATTGAAGGTTGCGGCTATATTAAAAAATAAGACCATCGCAAAAAACGTCAGCTTATCGATCTCCCCCGGCTCTCGCCAGGTATTGACAATGCTCTCACAGCAAGGAGCTCTGACAGACATATTAGCCTCGGGCGCGCGCTTGCTTGAATGCGCCTGCGGCCCCTGCATCGGAATGGGCTTTTCTCCGAATTCAGGCGGAATAAGCCTTAGGACGTTCAACCGCAATTTCTGCGGAAGAAGCGGCACTGCCGACGGAATGGTGTATCTTGTATCCCCCGAAACAGCCGCCGCCTCCGCATTGACGGGAGTTATTACAGACCCCACGACATTGCCGGAGATAAATATTCCGAAGCTTCCTGCAAAGTTCAGTATTGACGATTCGGCTGTTCTCCCGCCGGCCTCTGACGGCGAAGCGGTAGAAATACTACGCGGACCGAACATCAAGGAATTTCCGAAGGCAACACCCCTTTCCGACAGCATTCGCGCCGAGAACCTCTTGAAGGTCGGAGACAATATAACCACAGACCATATCATGCCGGCGGGAGCTAAAATTTTACCCTACCGTTCAAACGTTCCGTTGCTGTCACAATACTGCTTCGGTGTATGCGATACCACTTTCCCCGAAAGAGCCAAGAATGCAGGATGCGGCATCATAACCGCGGGAATCAACTACGGTCAGGGCTCGTCCAGAGAACACGCAGCCCTCGTCCCCATGTATCTCGGGATCCGCTGTGTGATCGCAAAAAGCTTTGCAAGGATCCATACGGCAAACCTGATCAACTTCGGAATACTTCCGCTGACGTTTGAAAATGCCGAGGATTATGAGAAGATCGAACAAGGACATATACTCAAGCTGAAGGACGTCCACCGCGGCATCGCGCAAGGCAGAGTCGAGGTATTCGACGAGACCTTAGACAAGAGCTTTTACTGCACCTGCAGCCTTACGGAAAGACAGCAGTCGATCTTGAAAAAGGGAGGACTGCTCAACTACACAAAGGAGGGCGGAAAATGATCGACCTTGAAAAAGCAACCCTTGCCTTTCGCACACTTTTGAGCGAACAGCTGCAAAGGGTAGCCGATATAGACACGACAAAAACCGATTTCTCAAAAAAAGAAAAAATAACCGTCGGACTGATCGACGGCGACGGAATCGGCCCTATCATTATGAAACAGGCAGAAAGAGTGTTAAACAAGCTTCTGTCGAATGAAATAGCAGAGGGAAAGATCGTATTAAAAAGAATAGAGGGACTGACCCTCGAAAACCGTTTACAGACAAAAAAGGCGGTCCCCGACGATGTTTTGTCCGAGATAAAGAAATGCGACGTCATACTGAAGGGCCCCACCTCGACCCCGATGGGAGGCAATTTGGAAAGCGCAAACGTTGCCTTGAGGCGTGAGCTCGATCTGTATGCAAACGTGCGCCCGATCAGCATCCCAAAAGAAAATATCGACTGGGTATTTTTCAGAGAAAACACCGAGGGCGAGTACGTTTTGGGCAGCCGAGGAATCGACATTGAGGGACTTTCGGTCGATTTCAAGGTCACGACAGACGTAGGAACCGAAAGAATAGCCAGAGCCGCCTTCGACTATGCAAAGAATAACGGCAAAAAATACGTTTCCGTCGTTACAAAGGCAAATATAATGAAAAAGACAGACGGACGTTTTACAAGGATATGCCATGAGGTAGCAAAAGATTATCCCGATATTTCGGTCGACGACTGGTATATCGATATAATGACGGCAAACCTCGTTAATCCGGAAATAAGAAGCAAATTCCAAGTTTTTCTGCTCCCCAATCTTTATGGCGACATAATCACGGATGAGGCGGCACAGCTTCAAGGAGGAGTCGGAACGGCGGGCAGTGCAAACCTCGGAGACAGATATGCGATGTTTGAAGCGATCCACGGCTCCGCCCCGAGAATGATCGAGGAGGGCTTGGGAGAATATGCAAATCCCGAAAGCATCCTTCGCGCCACGGTCATGCTTTTAAGACATATATGCCTTTTTGACAAGGCAAATGCGCTCGAAAATGCATTAGACAGCTGTCATATCAAGGTAACGGGAACAAAGGACGGAGCAAAATGCCAAGCCTACGGCGACATAATAACAGAATCTCTGTAAGAAAACAAAAAAGCGTTTCGATAAGAGCATTTAAGATCAGCTTTTATCGGAACGCTTATATTATTATAGGGATCAGTTGCCCCTTCTCTTCTGAGCCTCTGCTTTAAGGCGGAGCTCGGTGTTGAGAATGCGCTTGCGGAGACGGATGCTCTTCGGAGTAACCTCGATAAGCTCGTCGTCGCTTATAAATTCGATCGCTTCCTCAAGGCTCATGACCTTGGGAGTAACAAGTCTCAATGCCTCGTCAGCACCCGTGGAACGGATAGCGGTCAAATGCTTTTTCTTACATACGTTTACGGTAATATCGCCCATTTTGGGGTTTTCACCGACGATCATACCCTCGTATACCTCTGTCGCGGGACCGATGAACATAACACCTCTGTCCTGCGCGTTAAACAAACCGTAGGAGGTAGACTCGCCCGCCTCGTGAGCAACGAGAGAACCCGTGTAACGGAGAGTGATATCACCCTTGTAGGGCTGATAGCCGTCAAAAAGGCTGTTGATGATACCCTCGCCTCTCGTATCGGTCAGAAACTCACTTCTGTAGCCGAAGAGACAGCGTGCGGGAATAACGTATTCGATCTTCATTCTGTTGCCTGAGGGATGCATTTCGACAAGCTCGCCCTTTCTCGCCCCCAGCTTTTCCATAACCGAGCCCATACAGCTTTCGGGCACGTCGATCGAAACGCGCTCCATAGGCTCGCAGGTAACGCCGTCGATCTCCTTCATAAGAACACGGGGAGTGCTTGCACAAAGCTCATAGCCCTCACGTCTCATATTTTCAATGAGGATCGAAAGGTGCATTTCACCTCTGCCGCTTACCTTAAAGCTGTCTGTCGTCTCGCCGTCCTCTACGTGAAGCGAAACGTCGCGAAGCAACTCCTTGTAGAGTCTGTCGCGAAGCTGACGGGACGTAACGAATTTACCCTCTCTGCCCGCCATAGGGCTGTCGTTTACCGAGAAGGTCATTTCGAGGGTAGGCTCGCTTATTTTAACAAAGGGCAAGGGCTCGGGATTTTCGACCGATGTAATGGTATCACCGATGGTAATATCCTCAGCACCCGAGAAACAGATGATGTCTCCGCACTTTGCCTCGGTAACGGGCATTCTTCCCAGACCGTCGAACTGGTACATGGAAACTATCTTTGTCCTCTTGGGAGCAGCTTCTGTATGATAGTTGCAGATCATAACTTCCTGATTTTGCTTGATGGTACCGCGCTCAACTCTGCCGATACCGATCCTTCCTACATACTCGTTGTAGTCGATGGAGGAAACAAGCACCTGAAGATCTTCGTCGGGCTCACCCTCGGGAGCAGGCATATATTCGAGAATGGTCTCAAAAAGAGGAACAAGGTCGGTGCCCTGCTGGAAGGGAGAAAGGCTTGCCGTACCCGCCTTACCGGAGCAGAAGATCATCGGGCTGTCAAGCTGCTCGTCGGTCGCGTTGAGGTCGATAAGAAGCTCGAGGACCTCGTCGACCACCTCGTCAAGACGTGCATCGGGCTTGTCGATCTTGTTTACGACGACGATTACTCTGTGATTGAGTTCGAGTGCCTTCTGAAGTACGAAGCGCGTCTGGGGCATAGGACCTTCAGCCGCGTCTACCAGAAGCAAAACGCCGTTTACCATTTTAAGAATACGCTCGACCTCGCCGCCGAAGTCTGCGTGTCCGGGGGTGTCGATGACGTTGATTTTTACATCCTTGTAGTGTATAGCCGTATTTTTGGCAAGAATAGTAATGCCACGCTCTTTTTCGATGGCGTTACTGTCCATAACTCTTTCTTCGGTTGCCTGATTTTCGCGATATACACCGCCCTGCTTAAGCATCTCGTCGACAAGGGTCGTCTTACCGTGGTCAACGTGGGCAATGATCGCAATATTACGAAGGTCATTTCTTTTCATTAAACAATTACCTGCCTATCTCTGCAATTCTTTTTAGCTTATTTTTCAACAATTTTATATTATATAACATTTTTTCCGAATTTACAACAGTTTACACAAAATTTGTTATATTTTTTTGTCTAAAAACCCCCGCTTGCAATTCAAAAAAATTATTCAAACAATATTGTCAATACCGCTTGACAAAAATCGATACATGGTATATAATTATCACGAAAACAAAAGTGTATCATTTGAGACACTTTTTAACCCGCAAAAAAAGGAAGTGATGAGGACGGAAAAGACAAACAGACAGGACAGAAAAGAAATATTTGAATTATTCGCCTCGTCGCCCTTGTTCAGGGGGGCATCGAAGGAAAGCATCGATTATGCTATAGACTGCAGCTCTGTTTCGGAATGCAAAAAGGGCGAAAGGATCGAATCCGAAAGCTCTTGCTTGTTCATCATTTTGAGCGGAACGGCATCGGTAGTCGGCATCTCGAAAACGCAGACGGTCATTTTGAACACACTGAAAAAAGGCAGAGTGTTCGGCATGGCTTCCCTGTTCGGAGAGAAATGCGGCACCACCGCTATAGTCGCGGGAGAAAGCTGTGTATACGCTGTGATCACACAGGAAGTGATCGAAGAACTGTTGAAAAGAGATATCGGCTTTACCAAAAACTATATCTGCTTTTTGTCTGACAAGATACGCTTCCTCAATAAGAAGATCGCGTTTTTCACGTCGGGAAAGACAGAGAAGAAATTAGCCGGATACCTACTCTCACTCCCCTTGGAAAACAACGAGATAAGGCTCGAGATGAATATGTCGTCTCTGGCAAAAAATCTTGATATGGGCAGAGCATCCCTCTACAGAGCGTTCGATGCGCTCGAAGAAAACGGCTTCATCAAGAGAACAAACAACATCGTAAAAATTACTTCCCCGGAAGAATTCAGAAAAATTTATGGAGAAACATTATGAAAAAGAAAAGAATTTTTAGCTTACTTCTCGCGCTTGTAATGGCGCTGTCCGTATTCGCGCTCGCTTCTTGCGGAAACGAAGAAACCAAGACCGATGAACAAAACGAAACAGAGGCAAAAACAGAGGGCGAAACCGTAGCCGAAACGACCGAAGAGACGGCAGAGGAAACGACGGCAGAAACCGAAAAGGTTACCGAAGAAAAGCCCGAAAGCATCCGTGTGATCACACTCGCAGGTCCTACGGGTATGGGTATGGCAAAGCTCATTGAGGACGATGCAAACGGAAATGCACGTTATGACTATGAGTTCGAGATCGCGTCCGCTCCCGACCAGGTAAGCCCCGAGGTCATCAAGGGCAATTACGATATCGCCGCTGTCCCCGTAAACCTTGCATCCGTTTTGTATAACAAGACAGAGGGCAAGCTTCAGGTAGCCGGCGTCAACACACTCGGCGTACTTTATATGCTCGAAAACGGCAACACCGTCAACAGCGTAGCCGATCTGAAGGGCAAGACGATATATGCTACAGGTATGGGCGCAAACCCCGAATATGTGCTCAGATATATCCTCAAGGCGAACAACATCGATCCCGATAAGGACGTTACCATCGAGTTTCTTTCCGAGCACGCAGAGCTTGCGGCAAAGCTGAAGACAAATGCTGTTGCGATAGGTATGCTCCCCGAGCCCCAGGTTACAGCGGCAATGACGGGCAGCGAGGTCAGAATCGCCCTCGACCTTACAGAGGAGTGGAACAAGGTCTCCGACTATCAGCTCGTTCAGGGTTGTATCATCGTTAGAAAAGAGTTTGCGGAAAAGTATCCGACAGCCTTGGCAGAATTCCTCGAGGAATACAAGGCATCGGTCGACTACGTAAACGCTAACCCCAAGGATGCATCGGCGCTCATCGAAAAGGCGGGCATCATCCCCAAGGCGGCAGTCGCGGAAAAGGCAATTCCGAACTGTAATATATGCCTCATCACGGGCGATGATATGAAGAATGCCGTTTCGGAAATGCTAAGCGTCCTCTTCGAGGCAAACAAGACGTCCGTAGGCGGAAAGCTCCCCGACGATGGATTCTATAATTAACAGAATACCCAAACCGGTAAGGACCTTAACAGTCCTTACTTTTTGGGTTATGGTATGGCAGCTTGTCGCCGTAGTGATAGACGAGGGCATTATCCTTCCCTCCCCGCTCGAGGTTGCAAAAAGACTTGTCGGGCTCGGAAGCGAAAAGGCTTTTTACGAGACCATTCTCAATTCCGTTTATAATATAATTTCCGGCTTTTTAACAGCCGTTTCTATAGGCGTAGTTTTGGGCATAGTCACAGCCAAGATAAGGATAGCAGACGAGCTTTTGTCTCCCCTCCTTTCGATCGTAAAGGCAACCCCCGTCGCTTCGTTTATCATATTGGCTTTATACTGGATAGATGATAAAAACAGCGTACCTCCTTTTATAGCATTTCTGATGGTGCTCCCCATAATACACGGCAACGTGTCCGAGGGACTGAAAAGCACGCCGAAGGAACTGCTCGAGATGGCAAAGGTCTATAGACTTTCCTTCACCAAGCGTCTGACAAAGCTCTATTTCCCCTCCATTCTTCCCTACTTTACAGCAGGCATAAAGATTTCTATGGGGCTTGCCTGGAAGGCAGGAGTCGCGGCAGAGGTCATCGCTTATGCAAGGAATACCATCGGATTTAAGATCTTAGCAGGCAAAAACAATCTTGAAATGACAGACGTTTTCGCCTGGACGGTAGTTTTGATAGCAATAAGCGTACTGCTCGAAAAGGCTGTTATAATACTGATAGGACGGCTTAGCGCAAGGAAAGAGCGTAGGGAGGTGTCGGCAAGATGAGGATAACCGATTTAGCCAAGAGCTTCGGCAAGAAAAAATTATTCGAAGGCTTTACGCTTACCGTTCCGAAGAGTGGTATCATTGCCCTGAAAGGAGAATCCGGAAGCGGCAAGACGACCCTTTTACGCATCATCGCAGGACTCGACAAAAAGTTTTCGGGCAATATCGACTATGAGGGCATACAAAGAATATCGTATGTTTTTCAGGAGCCCCGCCTCATCCCCGGCTGTACAGCCCTCGAAAACGTATCCCTCCCCCTCGGCAATACAAATGAGGCAAAGGAAAAGGCAAGAGAGTGGCTGATAAGGGTAGGACTCGAAAACGACCTCGATACTTATCCCGACGAATTATCGGGAGGTATGAAGATGCGTGTAGCTTTTGCGCGTGCCATGGCTTATGACGGAGATATACTCCTGCTCGACGAGGCGTTCAACGGCATCGACGAGGCAAGAACCGAAACCATTATGGATATGGTAAAGGAGTATGCCGAAAATAAGCCCTGCATACTCGTAACCCATAACCAATCCCACCTCGACTACCTCGACTGCAAGATCGTGGAAATATAAAAACGCATGCAACAAAAAGCTATCATAGCATCAATACACCGTATAGACTGCAGTTGAACCGTATAACTAAAACACAATCCCCCTTGTGAATCCGATCACAGGGGGATATTTTTGCGAAAAACACCGGCTAAGCCGGGGAGTCCAAAAGACACTTTTGCCGATAAGCAAAAACAAATAAAGGAAAAAGCGTAGATGTGCTTGTGCCAAAGGCTCCCTACCACGGGAACCCCCAAACCTCGACAAGCTCGGTTCGGGGAACCCCTACCACGGGAACCCCCAAGGCTCCCTCCGGGAGGGAGCTGGATTTTGCGAAGCAAAAGACTGAGGGAGAGTGCGAGATAAACGAGTTTGCACAAGCTAAAACATCACGCAGACTCATTCCACCGCTAACATAATGACCTCCATCTGATGAGGGAGGTGGATCGCCGCTGTACAAATAATGGGTAATATTTTACAGTGGCGGCGAGACGGAGGGAGAGAAAAAACAAAAAGATTTGTGCAAATAATTATGCCCTATCCCCCTACAGGCAGTTATTTACTCTCATAACACAAAAAATCATAAAAAACCTTGAAAAAACGCATTATCGGTTGTATAATGATATCAATCAAACTATACCGATATAGTTTGACCGCAGTCTAAGCTGCGTTTTTCGGTGTGTGCAGCTTCGGTTTGCACATAATAATATTTATTTTGGAGGAACAAAAGATGAAAAAATTTACAGCCCTTCTTCTCGTAATGATGCTGATTTTTACACTTGCAGCATGCGGCGGAGAAACAACATCCGATAATAACGATGACAAAGGCAAAACAGAAAACAATAAGATTACTTTTACCGAGGTCGTTGCAGTTGACAATACTGAATGCTTGATCAAGATCACAGGTATTGATCCCGATAATATGTGGGGATATAGCTTAAACGCACAGCTCGAAAACAAATCGGCAGATAAAACATATATGTTTACTGTAGACAGTGCGGCAATCAACGGTGTTCAATGCGATCCTTTCTTTGCATCGGAGGTTGCTGCCGGTAAGAAAGACAATACAAGCATCAGTTTTTCGGGTGATGATCTAAAAGAAAACGGAGTTGGTGATTATACCGATATTGAGCTGACCTTCCGTGTTTATGATAACAACAATTGGGAAGCCGAAGATGTAGTAAAAGAAACA
Source organism: Clostridia bacterium (assembly GCA_017441005.1). GTDB lineage: Bacteria > Bacillota > Clostridia > Oscillospirales > CAG-272 > RGIG1995. The sequence goes on from JAFSAM010000078.1 coordinate 22,938, forward strand.
GTACATATCTATCCTTACGGAGAGGATAAGGCGGTTAAATTCGAAAGAGAAGCACAGACTACCGATAATGTGATCCTCGACAACGAATATGTTACTGTAATTGTAACAGGCTATGAGGAGGATGAAATATGGGGATATTCCGCAAAGCTGTTTTTGATCAACAAAACCGATAAGGAAGTAATGTTTAGCGTTAATGAGGCTTCTGTAAACGGTTTTATGGCAGACCCCTTTTATGCAACGTCTGTTTTAGCCGGTAAATGTAAATTCAGCTCGATGACTTGGTCTGACTCTACATTTGAAGAAAACGGTATTACCGCCGTTGAAGAAATCGAGTTCAATTTACGTGCATACGATTACGATGATTGGACAGCAACCGATTTCGCTAACGAAAAGATTACTTTGAATCCTTAAACCTCGACAAGTTTTATATTCAATAGAACACAAAAAAGCTGTTGTTACCCTACCGTAACAACAGCTTTTTTCGATTCAATTATACCCATGAAAACCAATTTCATCATAGTCAGTACGCAACACCAACACTATGATATCACTTCACAGCCTAAAACATATGGAGATAGTCCATCCTGATATTTTTTTATCGTTTTATCATAATATTTAAGATAATTCTCATCTTGTTTTTCTATCATATCGTTTTGCCACTCGCGCACTCCTTCAATCATTCCGCGGCAAAAAATGTGTATATCTATGTTCAAAGCACCATTTATTATGTTGTTATGCGCAAAAACACTATCGGACAGAATAAAAACTATTCTAGAATAATTCGCATTTTTATTCTTCTTTGGATCTGGAATAGTAGACCCTTGATGCAAAACCGAACACCGAAACCAATAACAATCCAGTGACGTAAGGTTACTCTTTATTTTTGAATAGGCATATTCATCATACCATTTTTTATACTTTTCGCCAGAAGCAGTTCCGTCATCCGACTGAATTGCTCCACAAATATCCGGAAGAGACAAAGAACAATGCAGAGCAATAAGGTATAATTTGTTTGAAAGTGCCGACTCAATTTCATTCAATAAATCATTCATATACCAAACCTCAATCGTAATAACATAAATACAACTACACGTTTCATATTATTTACCTCTCTTTTCGTACTGCTAATTACTAAACACAATATACCAATAAAATTTTACATATTTTTACAAAAAATATCAATATACGCATTCCACATAAAAGATTGCACAATATTGGCTTTTTTACACAAAATGCGAGGCACACTTCGGTTGAAGTGTGCCTCGCATTTTTATATCGTTATCAATCTAAATTATCCTTCGTTTGCTTCGACGCCGTTTTTGCGGCAGATTATGCTTGAAGCTGCGCAGGATGCGCCGCCGAGCAATGCCATACCGCACCACACGAGCACCGTCACGTTCCAGCCGAAGCTGCTCTGCAAAAAGCCGATGAACTTCGTTCCGAAGCCCGATGCAATATATGCCGAGCAGTCGAGTGCGCCCGAGAAGGTAGATATTCTGCCCGTATCTCTGTATCTGAAAACGTATACTGCATAGATCAGATTACATACGGAGTTCATCGATGCCGATGCAAGGACAAGGCATATCAAAGTAAGGGTTAAGCTTGCTCCGTTGAACATAACTATAAGCGCAAAGGTAAGTGTCGAAAGGCTGAAAAGCATTGCGCTGAGGATATGCTCGCTCTTTCTGAAAATACGAGCCTTCAGCATTTTTATACCCAAAAAAGTACCTATAAAGTTAACTATCGGAAGAATGATCGTAATAGCCGCCGCGAACGAATCGCTTACCTTATACACCTCTTTGATATACGTTGGTATCCAGAACGAAACCGCGTTTCTGATAAAGCCGTTCATCATACAGTAAACGACCGTCGGGATAAGTGCGTGCTTCATCATAAGTCCGAAAGAAAGCTTTTCCTTCGGCTGTGCCCTCTTAACTCCCCTGCTCTTTATTCCGGCACATACAATGATCTTTCTCTTCTCGAGATATGTAACAACGGTATAAAACACGGTGCCGCACATCAGCATATATCCGCCTGCAACGTAGAAAGCGACCTGCCATTTAAAATTAGCCGATACGACCGATGCAATAAGATAAGCCATCAAAGTACCGGCGACAAGACTTGCATTAAGAGCAAGCATAAGACGTCTGCCCGTGTCTCCCGTGCTGTTTTCCGCCACGATCTTTGTAAGCGGTCCCCACATCATGGAGCAGAAAAAGCCGATCACAGCCCATACCGCCATATTGAGCGCATACCCGGGAATCGAGGGGATAAGTATAACGAGAACGCCCGACACCATAATGCCCATAAAAGCCATGACCTTGGGACTGATTATATCACCCAAAGTACCGTTTACAAGCTGACCTGCACCGTAAGCCAGAAACAGAGCCATACCCATTGATCCTATCTGGTCGGCATTGAAAACTCCGTTTGTCTGCAAAAAGGGAGAGATCGCGCTGAGGATGGTCTTGCCGGCATAGCAGCCCATATAACACATAAAGCAAGCGAAGCCGAGCTTAAGATAGTTGTTCCTCAAAAAGTCACGGGGAATAAATTTTGAATTATCCAAAACAGTTACCTTCTTTTATCAAATAATAATAAAAAGGAGCAAAAAACACGCCCCTGAATGACCTAAAGATAATACCATCTAAACAATTGATATATGTGTATAATTTGTGAAATTTCTACACCTTTTATTTTAATAATTGTGAGTTTTTAGTGTTTGCAACAAACTTTTGCAAACTTTGCAAAAGACCGTCAGACTTTTGCAAAAATAATCAAATTCACACACCACAAACAGTATTAAAAATTTTAAAAAACAAATTGATTTTTTCTATAATATGTGTTATATTGTCCTTGTTATAAAACAAAAGCGAGGTACCGAAAAATGAAGCAGCTTATTATGAAATGGTTTGACCTTCTGAATCTCCCCGAAGAATGGAAGGAAGAAATAGAAAGGGCATCAGAAAGCTTTGACCCGACTCCCCTCGACGGTATGAAAGATCCCTATCTGTACCTGAACGAGGGTGAAGATAAAATGCCCTGCCTGCTCTATTCGCTCTATAAATGCGAGGACTTTTACAACACGGCGAAAAAGCGTGATATCCCCGACGATATTCTGCTTGCCTCCCTCTCAGAGCTTAAAAGATATGCCCTCGAATACAACAAGATCACAAACGGAGAAAAGCTCGGTCTCAAGCAAATAAACTGGCTCGGAAAGATACTTTGCGGCAACATCTACCGCCTCGGCAGACTTGAATTCGAAATCAGAGGTTCTTTAAAGAGCTCGGAAAAGCACGGAGTCAATGCGGGCGACCCCGTCATAGCTGTGCACATTCCAAACAACGGCGGTCCCTTCACCGAAGAGGCGTGCAAAGAAGCATACAAGCTTTGCGAAGAGTTCTTCCCCAAATATTTCCCGGAATATCAATACGAATACTACACCTGCAACTCCTGGCTTCTCGACCCCACTTTGAAAAACTTTTTGAAGCCTGAGTCGAACATCTATAAATTCGCTGCCACCTTCGAAGTGACCGAAGGCAGAGAATCGACCGACGCTTTGACATATCTTTTCGGCAGAGGCACGGAGCTTAAAGACCTCGACACTTTGACTCCCGAAACAAGCTTACAAAAACACGTCGTCGAACACTTGAAAAACGGCGGAAAGCTCTACTCTTCTTTCGGTTTGAAGAAAAAATGATTTATTATCGGAGCAAAATAATATGAAAGACAGAATCCTAAAATGGTTTGACATACTGCAATTTCCGACAGAATGGAAGACTGCAACCATCGAGGCGATAAACACCTTTGATCTCGCCGAAATCGAAAAACAGGAAAAGCCATATTCGTGGCTTTTGGAGCAGGAAAACAAAATAAAGGGGATGCTCTATGCCCTTTACAAATGCGAAGACTTTTTCGATCAAGGAATTAAAAAAGGCATTCCCGAGGAAATACTCGTAGCAACTCTTCAAGAAATCAGAAGACACTCGCAGAACTACAACAGAGCAACAAAAGGCGAAAAAATAGGTCTTAGGCAGATAAAATGGGCAGAAGTTATTCTCAGCGGAAGACTCTACTGCCTCGGCAGACTTGAATTCGAAATGAAAACCACTCAAAAAACCTGGGAAAACGGCGGCATTACTACCCCCGGTGCAAAAGTACTCAGCGTACACATTCCTCGTACGGGCGGTCCTTTGCTTGACGAAGAAGCGGAAGAATCCTTCAAAATGTCAAAAGTATTCTTCAAAAAATACTTTCCCGACTTTGATTACAAGTGTTATTTCTGCCATTCGTGGCTTCTCGACCCGACCCTGAAAAAGCTTTTGAAGCCCGACTCAAATATAGTTAAGTTCATGGACAGATTTGACATTCCGGAAACCCACGAATCTTCGGCAGGTCTCGGAATCATTTTCGGCGGAGATACTACCTACGAAAACGTCCTCGAAAAAACGCCCCAAACCGGGCTACAGAAATCCGCATACGAACATATCAAAAACGGCGGTAAGCTCCTCGAGGGCTTCGGTTTTATTGAAAAATAATACTCTCTATCATTACAAAAAGTCCTTTTCGGCACGAAGAGGACTTTTTTTACGTCAATTAATATATATACTATAAATATTAATAAAAAAGTGTAGACTTTTTAATGGTTGTATGTTATAATACGGTGTTAATATGGTGTATTATACCTTAAAATCAAGAGAGGCAAATAATTTTCCTGCCCAAAAACCAAGGAGACATAAATGATCAGATCGGTAGAAAAAATAGAAAAAATGACCTTACAGCTTGTGGTGATACGAGGAATAACGATATTTCCCTCCATTCCGCAAAGCGTTGAAATATCGGACAAGACGGCAAAGAAGATCTGCATGTTTGCAAAAGACAAGGACGAGCCCATCCTGCTCGTTTCGCCCCTCGACCTTACAAACAAAAAGTGTGAAACCGTCGAGGATTTCCAAAAGGTAGGCACTGTGGCAAAGGTAAAAGACTATCTTAAATTGCCAAACGGCAATATGCGTATAGTTTTTGACGGTCTTTGCAGAGCCACACTGCTCTCCACGATCAAGGGCGAAAGGATTTTTGCAAACGTGCTTTGCAAGAAGATCTCGATTGAAAACGAGGGCGGCATCAAGGGCGAAGCACTGCTTCGCGAGACTGCACAGAATTTCGAAAAGTTTGCAAAATTTATCCCCAACCTTTCCGAGGATATAAGAATTTCGGTAAAGACAATAAAGGCTCTCGGCTATCTTGCCGACTATATAGCCTGCAACCTTTTCACCGCCTTTGAAGACAAGCAGGATATCCTCAATGAGTTTGACCCCTTCAAGCGACTTGAAAGAGTCAATCTGATTATGGAAAAGGAAACACGTATACTTGAAACAGAGCTTTCCCTCCACAAAAAGGTGGTCGCAAAGCTTGAATCTCACCAGAGAGAGCACTATCTGCGCGAGCAGATGCGGGTCATTCAAAATGAACTCGGCTACGGCGACGGCGATAACGAGATCGAAGAATACCTCGACGCCATCCGCGAGAAAAATCTGCCCGAGGAGGTCGAAGCAAAGCTTATTAAGGAAGTATATAAGCTCCAGAAGATGCCCTTCGGCTCTGCGGAAAGTGCGGTGATCAGATCATACCTCGACACCTGCATCGAGCTTCCCTGGACAAAGGCTACAAAGGACAGGCTCGATACGGTCTATGCAAAGAAGATCCTTGACAGAGACCACGACGGTCTTGAAAAGGTAAAAGAAAGAATAATCGAATACCTTTCGGTAAAGCAGCTTAATCCGGAACTCAAAAACCAGATTATATGCCTTGTCGGCCCTCCCGGAACGGGCAAGACCTCGGTAGCACAGTCGATCGCCACAGCAATGAACCGCAAATACGTTCGTGTTGCTCTGGGCGGTATCAGGGATGAAGCAGACATCCGCGGTCACAGAAAGACCTATATCGGTTCTATGCCGGGAAGAATAATCAATGCCCTCGTTCAGGCAAAAGTGAGAAATCCGCTCATTCTTCTCGACGAGGTGGATAAGCTTACAAGAGACAGTCACGGTGACCCCTCCTCTGCCCTTCTCGAGGTGCTCGACGGCGAGCAGAACAAGAATTTCCGCGACCACTTCATCGAGCTTCCCTTCGACCTTTCCGAATGCGTATTTATTGCAACCGCAAATACACTCGACACCATTCCGAAGCCCTTGCTTGACAGAATGGAGGTCATCGAGCTTAAAATATACACCCGCACGGAAAAGCTGTCCATTGCGAAAAACCACCTTATTCCCAAGCAGCTCAAGCGTCACGGACTTACAAAAAAGCAACTCCGCTTTGACGACAGCGCGATATTTGAGATAGCAGACTACTACACTCGCGAGGCGGGCGTCCGTAATCTTGAAAGAGAGATCGCATCAATCTGCCGTAAGGCGGCTAAAAAGATCGTCGAAAAAGAGGCTACAAGCATCCGCCTCAACGATAAAAACATCGTAGATTTCCTCGGCGGAAGAAAGGTCATTCCCGACAAAGTCTACGAGCGTGACGAGATCGGTACGGTAAACGGCCTTGCATACACGTCGGTCGGCGGCGATCTTTTACGCATCGAGGCTGTCACCATGCCGGGAACGGGCAAGATCGAGCTTACAGGCTCTCTCGGCGACGTTATGAAGGAATCCGCAAAAGCGGCTGTCAGCTACATTCGAAGCAACAGCGAGCGATTTGCGGTCGATCCCGATTTCTATAAAAACAAAGATATACACATCCACGTTCCCGAGGGTGCGGTTCCGAAGGACGGTCCTTCGGCTGGTGTTACTCTCGCGACGGCACTACTCAGCGAGCTTACACACAGAGGTGTAAGACGCGACGTTGCCATGACGGGCGAGATCACACTCCACGGAAGAGTTCTTGCGATCGGCGGTCTACGAGAAAAGACCATGGCGGCTTACAAAGCAGGTGTCAAGACCGTGCTTATTCCCGCAGATAATCTAAAAGACCTCGAAGAGCTTGACAAATCCGCAAGAGACGGACTTAACATCATTCCATGCGACACGCTTGACGACGTATTCAAATACGCCTTCACAGACGAAGAAATCGTATCAAAAAACGCCGTACTCGAAAGCATGAGATCGACACCTACATACGATATTCCCAAAAACCCTACACGTCCGACGAGGTCAGTATGAAGCTTAACATTCAAAATTCAACCCTTGAAATAACGGCAGGTACGCTCAAGCAGTTCCCGACGTTTTCTATCCCCCAGATCGCATTCTCGGGCAGATCGAACGTCGGAAAAAGCTCGCTTATCAACACCCTTCTCGGCAGAAAAAAGCTTGCACGAGTCAGCTCCGCTCCCGGAAAGACCATTACCGTCAACTTCTATTCGGTAGACAAAAAGCTGTATCTTGTCGACCTCCCCGGCTACGGCTACGCCAAAAGAAGTGCGGAGGACAAGAAAAGATGGTCTGCATTGACGGATGGCTTTTTCACCGCCAGAAACGAAAACGACACGTCGCTTAAAGCGATAGCTCAGCTTATCGATATGAAAGCAGGTCCAACGTCGGACGACGAAATGATGCTCGACTATCTTAACACGGTGGGCATCCCGTATTTTATAGTGGTCACAAAATCGGATAAAACAAACAAAACCGACAGAAACAGTATGCTTGACTACATCAAAAACCATCCTTCCGTCAAGCAAGGTACACCCATCATTCCCTTCTCATCCCTGAAAAACGAGGGTAAGGAAGAGGTTTGGGCACAGATACTTGCTTTTTGCGACGGAAATAAATAGTATTCCAAAGGAGAATCCTATGTTACACCAAAATCTGAACACAAACGAAAAAGGCAATCTTACGATCTGCGGATACGATACCGTGGATTTGGCAAAAGAATACGGTACTCCCGCATATATTATGGACGAGGACCTTATCAGAGAGAATTGCAGAATATATAAAAATGCCCTTGAAAAGAACTTCGGCAAGGGCAGCATCCCCCTCTACGCAAGCAAGGCCTTTTCCTGCAAAAGAATATACGAGATAGCAAAAGAAGAAGGAATCGGCTGTGACGTTGTATCGGGCGGCGAGCTCTATACCGTCTACAAATCGGGCTTCGATATGGAAAAAGTATTCTTCCACGGCAACAACAAGACCGAAAACGATATAGAATTTGCATTTGACTGCAAGCTCGGCTATTTTGTTGTCGATAATAACGAAGAATTGGAAGAGATCAATACACGTGCCCAAAAAAGGGGCATCACGCAGAAGATACTTCTCCGCATCACCCCCGGAATCGATCCGCACACACATAAAGCGGTCGTCACGGGCAACGTCGACTCTAAATTCGGTTCGGCGATCGAGACGGGTCAGGCAACAGAGATCGTAAAAAAAGCGCTTAATTCAAGCAACATCGAGCTTTGCGGTCTGCACTGCCACATCGGATCGCAGATATTCGAATGCGACCCCTTTACCGATGCTGCGGAAATTATGATCCGCTTCATTAAAAAGCTTAAGGACACATTGGGCTACGAAACAAAAATCCTCAATCTCGGCGGCGGTATGGGCGTTCGTTACATTGAAGAGGATCCCGTTATCAGCTACGAAGAAAACATCGATAAAATTGCGGAAAAGATCATTTCCTACGCAAAAGCCAACGAGATCGCACTGCCCACCATTCTTATGGAGCCCGGACGTTCACTTGTGGCGGCATCGGGTCTTACCCTCTACACCGTCGGAAGCGTAAAAGAGATACCCGGCTTCAAAAAATACGTTTCGATCGACGGCGGTATGCCCGACAATCCAAGATACGCACTATATCAGTCCATCTACACCTGTATGATCGCAAATAAAGCGACAGAAAAAGCAGACTACGTTTGCACAGTTGCCGGCAGATGCTGCGAAAGCGGTGACCTTATTGCCGAAAACACGAAGCTCCAATCGCCAAAGAAGGGCGATACCCTTGCCGTCCTTTGCACGGGTGCATACAATTATTCGATGGCATCAAACTACAACAAGATACCGCGTCCTCCCGTTGTTATGGTGTCAAAAAACAGAAAATACGTTGCAGTAGCACGTGAAACCTACGAAGATCTTATGAGGAACGATTTATGATCAGTGATTACATTGCAGGAAATGCAACCTTAGTCGAGGTATTGCTCTGTATACCCATTGTGCTTATCGCACTTTCCGTCCACGAATGTGCCCACGGCTATGCCGCATACAAAATGGGCGACCCGACGGCCAGAAACTTCGGAAGACTTACCCTTAATCCGATAAAACACCTTGATCCGATCGGTACTATATGTATGCTTTTCCTCGGCTTCGGCTGGGCAAAGCCCGTACCGGTAAACGTCAGAAACTTTAATAAACCCAAAAAAGGTATGGCGCTTACAGCACTTGCAGGCCCCCTCTCCAATCTGCTCCTTGCCCTTTTGGGAGTTCTGTTTTTGAGTGTTCTCGATATAATTTACCTCACCGTCCCCTCTCTTAACGAGTCCCTCCCATTCGGAGCTATCGGTGTATGGCAATTATCTTTGCTTGACGGAGCAACAATGGCATATAAGCTTTACTGGGTGCTCGGTAACTTCTTCTATTTGTTCCACATCCTTAACATCAGTCTTGCCATTTTCAATCTTTTGCCCATTCCTCCCCTTGACGGCTCGAGGCTTGCTATGCTCTATCTGCCCGATAAATTGTATTTCAAGCTTATGCAGTACGAGCAGATCATTCAGATCGTTCTTTTGGTCGGACTTTTCACCGGTGTGCTTTCAAAGCCGCTCGGCTACCTGGCAGTCGGATTATCAGATCTGATGTCCTATATTCATGAATTCTTGGTAGGACTTGCGCTATGACCGAAACAACACCCAAATATAAGTTGGAGGTCTTTGAAGGTCCGCTTGACCTCCTCCTCTCGCTTATTGCTAAAAATAAAATCGATATATGCGATATCCCGATCGCCCTTATCCTCGATCAGTATATGGAATACCTCTCCATGATGGAAAAAATGGATATGGACATTGCGGGCGAGTTTATCACGATGGCATCCGAGCTTATGCTTATAAAAAGCCGTATGCTCTTCCCCAAGCAAGAGGAAGAGGACGCCGAGGATCCGCGTGCAGCACTCGCCGCCGCCCTTCTCGAATACAAAAAAGCAAAAGAGGCAGCAGTTCTTCTCAACGATATGTATTCGGAATACTCGGGCAGATTCGCAAAAGAAAGCGACGTTTTTCCTGTCAGAAGAGACGAACAGCCGACGGATATGGATTCTGCCCTTCTTCAAAAGGCATTTGTCCGACTCATCAACAGAAGCAAGCTCTATTCATCTCCCCCCGAAAAGGTCTTTGCCCCTCTCCTCCGCGGAAGAATGGTGTCGGTGTCAGAAAAGATACTCTCTATCATGAAGCGGCTCCGCCGTATGGGACGCGATTCCTTTGACAGCATTATGCTCCTTTGCGAAAACCGCTCCGAGCTTGTAGCCTCCTTTATGGCTATTCTCGAGCTTGCAAAAGCACGCCGTATTGAGCTCGAGGAGGACGATGACGGTGACCTGCATCTTATACTCAACACCCACTCTAACCGAAAGGCAGTAAACGACAATGCAGAATGATAATTCAAAGAAATATGAGATCATAGAGGCTGTGCTCTATGCGGCGGGACATCCGGTGACCTACGATAAGCTTGCAGACGTGCTTGAAGTCACCCCCGCGGAAGCCAAAAAGGCTGTCGAGGAATACAGCGAGCAATACAACAGCTCCGAATTTCCCCGCGGTGTTCAGCTTATTACGTTCGACAAAGCCTGTCAGCTTTGCACAAAAAGCGAATACGAAGCCTACGTAAAATTAGCCCTCGGCATTAAGCAAGGCAGAGGTAATCTCTCCAATTCATCGCTCGAGGTCCTTGCAATCATCGCATACCATCAGCCTGTCACACGTGCCTACATAGATCAGGTCAGAGGTCTTGACAGCTCATACTCGGTCGCACTTCTTCTTGAAAAAAATCTCATCGAGAAAAAAGGTCGACTCGACGTTCCCGGCAGACCCTCTCTTTACGGCACTACCCTCGACTTTCTCCGTTGCTTCGGTCTCACCTCGCTCGACCAGCTTCCCTCGGTCGAAATGCTGACCTTCGACATAAACGAAACGGAAGAAAACGCGGTAATTGAAGAAGGCTCAGAAGCCTCTTCCGCCGAGCCTGTTGCCGAAACGGTAGGCTGATACAGCACTCCCATATTCAATAAAATCTTAAGCAGAGGAGGACATCAAAAATGTGGTGGCTACTGTTTCTTATCCCCCTTTTGCTGATCGTTTTTCTCCTCTTTCTGAAAATCAGACTTTGTATAGTCTACAGAAGAGAACTGACGGTCAAGGCAAAAATACTCTTTTTATCGTTCAGTCTTTATCCATCAAAAAAGGAAAAGATCGATCCTAAGGACTATACTGTCAAAGCCCTCCGCAAAAAGCAAAAAAAATTAGATAAAAAAGCCAAAAAACAGCAAAAAAAGCAACAGCCTAAAGAAAAGGCGGAAGCCGATCAGCCTCAGGAAAAGGGTGCAAAGCTGAAGGAAATACTCGAGATCATAAAGATCGTGCTCGAAAACGTTATGTCGCCCTTCGGTAAGTATCTAAGGATCGTGATCGCAAGGATCCACATCAAAGTCGGCACGGATGATCCCGCAAAAACAGCATTGCTCTACGGCGGTGTTTGCCAGGGTGTTTCTTGCATAGTCGAGCTTTTGTCAAACCTCACAAACGTCAACGTGAAAAGGAAAAACAGCATCGACGTCACCCCCGATTTTGTCGAAGGAAAGACCGACGCCGACATCAATATCACGTTAAGCCTCAGAGTATGGCATATACTCTCCCTTGCGATCAAATTCTTTATGGGCTACATAAAGAAAAAACAGTCGCTCCCATCCTCGCAAAAGGCTCAAAAAAATCATAAATACGTAAAATAATAAATTCATATATACTTATTTTTGGAGGTACACTATGGACAGCAAACAGAACGATATCATCAAAACTACATTAGACAGCATCAAAGGTATTGTAGAAGCAAATACAGTTATAGGTGATCCCGTCATCACTTCCGGCGGCGTTACCATCATTCCCGTTTCAAAAATCTCTATGGGCTTTGCCTCGGGCGGAATCGACTATGCCTCAAAGAGAGAGGCTGCTTCGAAAGCTAACAACTTCGGTGGCGGCTCGGGTACGGGCGTTGCAGTTACACCTATGGCTTTTTTGGTGATCAAGCCCGATTCTTCCGTTGAGCTTCTTAATATGTCGGTGCCCGACACTACCACGAACAAGATCACCTCTATCGGTAATCTTATCGAAAAGTCGCCCGACATCCTCGAAAAGATCAAAAACGTTTTCAAAAAAGAAAAAAAAGACAACTAAGCCAATAATCTGTCCTTGTTTCTTTTGCATATTTGCTCCTTGCATTACAGATAAATAGTTATACAGTTTATTTTGTATTGGAGTATAATATGAAAAAATTAATCATAGCCGTCATTTTGACCGTTTTAACGGTGTTTTCTGCCTGTTTTGAAGCTTCTGCCGTTTCGACATCGGCACACAGCGCAGTACTGATCGACGGAAACCGTGGCAATATCGTTTACGAAAAAAATGCACACGAAAGAATGGGAATGGCAAGCACCACAAAGATCATGACAGCCATCGTCGCCATCGAAAACTGCCCTCTTGAAAAGTCGGTTTCGGTAGCCGACGCAGCTATCGGAGTCGAGGGCTCGTCTATCTATCTAAAAAAAGGCGAAAGCCTCACTATGGAGCAACTTCTCTATGCCCTTCTTCTTCAAAGTGCAAACGATGCCGCGACCGCAATCGCTATTGAAGTCGGCGGCTCTGTCGACGGCTTTGCCGAGCTTATGAACGAAAAGGCTGATGAATTGGGTCTTACCGATACACATTTCACAAATCCGCACGGTCTGTCTGACGAACAACACTACACCACGTCATACGATCTTGCTTTGATCACAAAATACGCCCTTCAAAATCCCATCTTTCGCAAAATCGTGTCCACCTACAAGACTACTATCCCGAGTTTAGACGGTACACGTGTGCTTGTCAACCACAACAAGCTTTTGAAGCTGTATGACGGCACTGTCGGCGTAAAAACGGGCTTCACAAAAAAGACGGGGCGGTGTCTTGTTTCCGCCGCCGAAAAGGAGGGCACACTTCTTGTCGGCGTTACTCTCAATGCGCCCGACGATTGGAACGATCATATACGTATGCTCGATCACGGCTTTGATACAATAAAAACCTATCATCTTGCAGAGCCCTCTTCGATCAGCTTTCGTGTTCCCGTAGTCGGAGGTGTCGCATCATACGTCGACGTTTCTAACGTGGGCGGTCTCACCTACACCTGTCAAAAACAAAACGCGAATATTGATGAGCAGCTTATTCTCGACAGGTTTTTGTTCGCTCCGATCGATCAAGGCGATATTATCGGACAGATCATCTATTACAACAACGGCGAGGAGATCGGAAGACTCGATCTCATAGCACAGAATTCAGTTATGCAAAAGACCGTCAAAAAGAAAAAACTGTTCGGTCTGTTTTAGGAGTTATTATATATATGGAAGAAATGCGACTTCAAAAATTTATTTCATCAGCCGGTATAATGAGCAGACGTGCCGCAGAAACCGAAATCGAAGCGGGCAGGATAAAAGTCAACGGACAACCTGCCACTCTCGGACAAAAGATAATTCCCGGTCAGGACCGGGTTACATACAAGGGTCAGGTCATCACACTTAATGCCAATGAGCGCAGGGTCTACGTTATGCTGAACAAGCCTCGCGGCTACGTCACCACCCTTTCCGACGACAAGGATAGAAAATGCGTCGCCGAGCTTGTCGAGGACGTAGGCACAAGAGTCTATCCCATCGGCAGACTCGATATGGATTCCGAGGGACTTTTGCTCTTCACAAACGACGGCGAATTTGCAAACAAGCTTATGCATCCGAAGCATAAGATCCCGAAGATCTATCACGTCAGAGTAAAGGGCGAGATCACTCCCGAGCAGCTTAAAGCTCTGAGTCAGCCTATGGACATCGACGGCTATACGATCATGCCCGTCGAATGCTCTGTCGTTACCAGAAAAGAGGGATTTACCGTCATCCGCATGGAGCTCTACGAGGGAAGAAACCGCCAGATCAGAAAAATGTGCGAGCAGACAGAGCTCGAGATCACAAGGCTCCAGCGTGTCGCCATCGGAGAACTGAAGCTCGGCAACCTCAATATCGGCTCTTGGCGCCACCTCACAAAAACTCAGGTAGACTACCTAAAAAATTCTTAATTTTTTGCCCGTTTTTTACGGGCATTTTTTATTCTGTCTTTTTTTATAAATAACCTCCTAAAACGCTATTTCACAACCTCCCTACCGACAATATGGTAATTTTTGGTAATTATAACTACCATTCGACAGAATTTTTTAGTAAATATTTTATCAAAAAAGGGGTTGCAATAATTGGTAAATTATGGTAATATATACTCAACAAATACAGAATAAAGTAAATACGGAGTGTGTGGAAAATGGAACAATCAATAAAAATACTTATTGCTGACGAAAATGCTGATTTTCGATTCAGCTGCAAAGACAGTCTTTCGAAAATGGGCTTCAGCCGTTTTGAAACTGCTAACAACGGCGAGGATGCCGAAAACAAGATACGCCTATTCCGTCCGGATGTCGTTATAATCGATGCGTGGCTTTCCAAGCTTGACTGCATTAAGGTTATCAACAAGGTGAAGGACATGGACAACCCGCCTGCATTTATCGTTGTATCACTGGTCAACAATGCAAATATTTTCGCCGAAGCTGCCGAAGCGGGCGCAGAATACTGCCTCGTCAAGCCGCTTGACTATATGACACTCAAGGAGCGCATCATCCGTATAACCGCCAAAAAATCATCGAATAGCGATAAAGCTTCCTTTAAAACAAATACACCCGCAGATATGGAAACGCAGATCACAAAGATCATTCACCAGATCGGTGTGCCTGCCCATATCAAAGGCTATCAGTACCTTCGCACCGCTATTATGATGGCAATTGAAGATAACAATATCATAAACTCGGTTACAAAGATACTCTATCCTTCGGTTGCACAAAAGTATTCCACCACCTCCTCCAGAGTGGAACGTGCGATCAGACACGCGATCGAGGTTGCCTGGGACAGAGGCGACATCGATACGCTTAACTCATACTTCGGTTACACCATCCAAAATAACCGAGGAAAGCCCACAAACAGCGAATTTATCGCAATGATTGCCGATAATTTGCGTTTGAAAAATAAATTCTCCTAATTTTTATTCCCCTTTTTATCCCTATTTCATCCCCCCTATTTAAAGCATTTAGCTTTAAAAACAAAAAACCGTGCTCCCCTCACGGTTTTTTTGTTTTTCCTCTTGTTTATTGTAAATATTTATGTTAGAATAATATGATAACTTTTTTGAAGAGGTATGGTAAATGAAGCATCCCTTGCTCCCCGATTACGATTTTGATACATACAAAGGTGTGACCCCCGAGTTTATGAAAAGCATCGGCAAAACGTGCATTCTTTGCGACATCGACAACACGCTCGTTCCATACGATGAGCCGCTGCCAACGGACGACGTTTTGCGCTGGGTGGAATCACACAGAGCTGCAGGCATTAAAATAGTTCTTGTTTCAAACAACGACAAGGACCGTGTCGAAAAATTCAACGAAAAAATAAATATACCCTATATGCATAAATCGGGCAAGCCATCTAAAAAAACCGTAAAAAGAGCTCTTGCGCTCCTCGATGAAAAAAAAGAAAATGCAATTATGCTCGGCGATCAGCTTCTTACCGACGTTATCACAGCCCGTCTGTCGGGAATCACAGCAGTATGGGTACCTACCATCAAAAAAGTGGAAACAGCCTTTTTCAGGTTTAAATCGGCGATCGAAAAGCCGTTTATCAAACATTACTATAAAAAGAAAGCGAAGAAAAACAAATGAGTGCTTTGTTCGGACCCGGCGGAAACTCTCTTTCCTTCTATGCCTCGGGTAAAAAATCTACCGTAGACGCACCCGAATGGGTGGCGAATTTCGGACTTGACTGCTACGAATATCAAGCAGGCAAGGGTCTTTTCGGCAGCGACGAAACCTTCAAAAAAATCGGAGACGAGGCTTTAAAACACAATATTCGTATGTCGCTCCACGCGCCCTACTACATCTCTCTTTCGGGAATCGAGACCGAAAAGCGACTCAAAAGCATTGACTACATCACAAAAAGCGTTAAAGCCGCCGAGCTTATGAACGCCGAGCTTATCGTCATTCATACGGGAAGTGCATCGAAAATTTCAAGAGAAGAAGCGGTCACTCTCGCCAAAGACACTATGACAAAAGCGCTCGAAGCTGTCGGTGACACCAAGGTTACACTTGCTCTTGAGACAATGGGCAAGCTCAATCAGCTCGGCACCCTCGACGAGGTGCTCGACATCTGCTCGATCGACAAACGTCTTTGCCCCGTCGTCGACTTCGGTCACCTCAATGCCCGTAATATCGGCAGTCTGTTTGTTTCTGTCGATGACTACAGAAGGGTCTTCGACACCATTGCAAACAAGCTGGGCGACAGCTATGCAGACACTCTGCACTGTCATTTTTCAAAGATCGAATTTACAAATGCGGGCGAAAAAAAGCATCTGACCTTTGAAGACTCGGTCTACGGTCCTCCCTTCGAGCCCCTTATAGAAGCCATCGTTAAGGAAAACGTATCCCCGCGCATCATTTGCGAATCCGACGGCACTATGGCGGAGGATGCCCTCGCAATGAAAAAACACTACAATTCTCTGTTGGCATAGTCCATTTGTGTACAGATTTTAAATTTTTGAATATTGATATTGAATTTTTTAACAAGATATGATAACATATCGCTTGAATATGTAAGAAAGAGGTACAGTAACTGTGGACGATTCCCCCATACCGCGATGTAATACGGTCATTTTCAGCATTTTTTGTGTCTTTTTGGCACTTGCCTTGCTTTGTCAGATAAGTGTATTACCTTTTGGTATCTGCGATTATCCCGAGTTTTCCTTTTTCTTGAATTTTAAAGAATCAGGCATATACTGCACTGTCGGAATTGTTTTATTTCCGCTTTGTTGTTGTGCCTTTTTTGCGTTGAAACGCAAAAGTGCGTTTTCAATGCGGTTTTTCCGCATTGGCGAAGGTCATTCAAAAATACTCAACTGTTGATCTTGCGCTCTTTCTAATGTTTTTTATTAATATTTTATTTTTATAGGAGTTTATAATGGACGTTTTACCGCAACTTATGTTGCAGCTTTTACTTATCTTGCTCAATGCTTTTTTTGCCGCTACCGAAATAGCCTTTGTTTCTTTGAACGAAAACAAGCTGAAGTTCCAGGCGGAGGAGGGCGACAAAAAAGCTAAAAAAATGCTTAAGATCGTACAGGAGCCCACAGGCTTTTTGTCTACCATCCAGATCGGTATCACCTTAGCCGGCTTCCTCGGCTCTGCTTTTGCCGCAGAAGGCTTTTCCGACGGCCTTGTTAACTGGATGATGAACGTGTTTGATCTCGGTCCTAATATGGCGGCTACTTTGGATGCCGTATCGGTCATCGTGATCACCCTGATTCTTTCCTACTTCACCCTTGTGCTTGGTGAGCTCGTCCCCAAAAGGATCGCTATGAAAAACCCCGAAAAGTTCGCACGCGTTGTATGCGGATTTATTATGGGTCTTTCAAAAGTGCTTAAGCCCATCGTATGGTTTATGACCGTTTCCACAAACGGTGTTCTCCGTCTCTGCGGAATCAACCCCAAAGAGCAGGAAGAGACCATTTCCGAAGACGATATACGTCTTATGATCGACCTCGGCGAGGAAAAGGGTACTATCGATGCTGACGAAAAAGAAATGATCGAAAATATTTTCGAGTTCGGCGACACCTCCGTCAGCGAGGTAATGGTTCACCGTACATCGGTTACTTTTATCGATAAAAACAGCACTCCCGACGAGATACTCGATATCATCAAGACCTCCGGTTATTCGCGCTTCCCCGTCATTGACGAAAATGCCGACAACGTCATCGGTATTCTTATTGCCCGTGTGTTCCTTATGGAAAAGCTAAAAAACCCCTCCCCCGATATCACAAAGCTTATAAAGCCGGCTAAGTTCGTTCACGAGTCGGTCAGAGCCGACGTGCTCTTTAAGGATATGCAGAAAAACCACTCGCAAATGTGCGTTGTTGTCGACGAGTTCGGCGGTACTTCGGGTATCGTTACTCTCGAAGACCTGCTTGAAGAGATCGTGGGCAACATCTACGATGAGTCGGATACACAAAACAAGCCCGACATTACAAAGCTTGGAGATAACATTTGGAGAATTGCAGGTACCACTCAGATCGACGATATCTGCGATATGCTCGACATCGATATCGACTACGAAAACGAAGAATACAAAACCCTCGGCGGCCTTATCTTCTCTGTTCTCCCCTCCATCCCCGACGACGGAACGACTCCCGAAATTGAGGTCAAGGGACTTAAGATCAAGGTCGAAAAAATCGTCGATCTCAGGGTACAGTCGGCAATCGTTTCTAAAATCATTACCGAAACGGAAACCGAAGAAGAAAACGACGACTGATAATAAAGCTAAATTGCGGTATGCCTGTATTTACGGCATACCGTTTTTTCGTATAATCTGCAAATTGACGAGGAATAATATTCTATATACTTCTTTTTGCGGAGGACAATAATGGCAAGTCAACAGTTTATCGAATTTGTCAATAGCTTTGAAAAGGTATTACGGCCTGACTGCAGTTTTGATATAAACGGAAGAGAGCTTATTCTCTACGGAAAAAATGCAAAGCTCTATTTTATTGACGGCTGTGTAAGGAGCGATCTTTTGGAAAGAATGGTCGAATTCTTTATGGAAAACATTAATTCCGCCATCCCCGACAACACGGATCCCATTGAGTTTATAAATGCGAGCATCCCCTATATCGAGGTCAAGCAGTCTGACGATATTTCGACCCTTACGGATTCGGTTTTAAAAGGCGAATCGGTCTTGCTGATCGACGGGATATCTGTCGGCATTATCATAAATGCACGTATGTTTCCTGCCCGCGAGGTAGACGAACCCGAAAACGAGCGGGTCATACGCGGTGCAAGAGACGGCTTTGTCGAAACATTACTGAAAAACACCGCCATTATTCGTCGGCGAATCAGAAATCCCGCCCTCACCTTCGCCCATTTTACCGTAGGCGAAAATACAAAGACAGATGTTTGCGTTGTCTATATGGACGATAAAGCCGACAAAAAATACGTTCAAAGCATCTGTAACAAAATAAAAAACATCAATATCTACGGTCTTTCCATGGGACATGAAAGCCTGGCCGAGTGCCTTATCACACAAAAGTGGTATAATCCTTTCCCGAAGATCAGATATACCGAGCGCCCCGATGCCGCATCGGCAATGCTTCTTGAAGGAAGCGTCATCATCCTTTGCGACAACTCCCCCGAGGCTATGATCCTCCCCACCTCTATCTTCGATTTTATGCAAGAAACGGGCGACTACTACCATCCCCCTTTAGTGGGAACATATATGCGCCTTCTCCGCCTTTTTATCTTTGGGCTTACCGTCATTCTGACCCCTCTTTGGTACTTGCTTATCAGTAATCCGCAATATCTGCCGTCATGGCTTGAGTTTATAAAAATAAAATCTGTGGGCGGACTGCCCGTAATTATTCAGCTTTTTATCCTCGAGCTTGCGATCGACGGACTCAAGCTCGCCTCGCTTAATACGCCGAACGCCCTCAACAACTCGCTCAGTGTCATCGGCGGTCTGATCCTCGGTGAATACGCCGTTCAAAGCGGTTGGTTTATCCCCGAGGTCATACTCTATATGGCATTCGTCTCGCTCGCAAATTTTGCACAGCCGAGCAATGAGCTTGGCTATGCGTTCAAATTTATTCGAGTAATTATTCTTGCTTTTACTGCACTTTTCGGTTTGGTGGGTTTTGTCGTCGGCATTATACTGTCGCTCATTATCATAGCGTCGAACAAGACAGTAAACGGCAATCGCTCGTATCTCTATCCGCTTATCCCCTTCAATGCAAAGGCATTAAAAAGACTGCTTTTCCGAGTCAGGCTGAAGTGATATATAAAAACGGACGTGGAAATATCCACATCCGTTTTTTGTTATTCTATGCAATTTTTCAGTTCCTCAGATATAGGCAAAAACTCCTCGGGGGTGACCTTCAGCACCCTTCTGTCAAACGTCAAAAGCCCGTTTGTCTCATCCTCGACGTCGGAAACCTGCGTATATACGGATGCACAGAGTCCTTTTTTCGCAAGTGGAATTATCTCATTTTTATACAGCTCGCAAAAAGCCCTTGCAAACTCATCCCTATTCTTATACTTGCCGTAGCCGTATTCCCTGTCGGGATTGAATATATGCCCCTCAACTCTATACGAGTATCCGCCGAATTCCGACAGCACAAGCGGTTTTTTCCCCGCCTTCAGCTTTGCCTTTCTAAAGTAAACGTGCTTTGATTCAACATCGGATTCCACCTTCGAAAACCAGCCCGACGCCGTATCTATGATTCGGCTGTCATCGAGCTTTTTGAGTCTGCCGTACATTTCGGTACCGCAAAACTGTCCCCATCCCTCGTTGAATATCGTCCAACAGCAGATGCAGGGGTGGTTTTTGAGCGCCTTCACCGTTTTTTCCATACCCTCAATAAACATTTCTCGGGTAGAATTATCCTTATGCATTTTTTTGTCGCTTCTGTTTTGCCATCCGACGGTCGGCAATGCCGTATCTCTGATAAAGCTGTAACTGCCGTTATTCACCATATCCTGAAAAACTATCATTCCGAGTCTGTCACAGTCATAATAAAACTGCTGCGGCTCGATCTTTATATGCTTCCGCAGCATATTGAATCCGAGAGACTTCATCTTTTCTATATCGTAAGCATAGCTTTCGGGAGAAGGGGGTGTCATTCCTCCGTCACTCCAATAGCCCTGGTCAAGAAGCCCGTGGAAAAAGATGGGCTTGCCGTTTAAAAAAATCCTTTTATATCCGTCCTTTTCCTTTATTTCCACCGTCCTGAATGCAAAATACGATTCCACTCTATCGGTCTCGGTCTCGACGGAAAAATTATACAGATACGGATCATCGGGTGACCAGAGTCTCGGAGACTCGATCTCAAAAACGCATTCTCCGCCTTTCATTTCATATTCTATTGTGCCGTTATCCGTATATACCTGTACTCTGCCCTTGTCTATTCCCTCTGCCTTGACGGTCACTCTGTTGGAGTCGGTACAAGTCTCTATATTTTTTATATACTCCAATGGAACACTTTCGAGCCACACCGTCTGCCATATTCCCGACGTCGGTGTATACCACATTCCGCCGCGCTTACGGCTCTGCTTTCCGTAAGGGAGAAGCTTGTCGTTCAGTATATTCTTTGCATAGACCTCAATAATATTGTCTTTTTTTACAAGGCTTGTAACGTCAAAAGAAAAGGAATCGTATGCACCTCTATGAATGCCGACGGTCTTTCCGTTGAAGGTTATTTCGGCATAATTTGACACAGCACCGAAATGGAGAAGTATTCTGCCCCTGTCAAAGCCTTCGTCTATCGAAAAACTCTTTCTGTAAACCATCGAGTCATAGTTTTCCTCGGGGATGTCCGCCTCAATTCCCGACAAAAGGGTCTCGGGCGAAAAAGGTACCGTTATTTTTTCAAAGATGCACTCTTCTTTGCCGTATTTTATGCTGAAATCCCATTCGCCGTTCAGACACAAAAATGAATCGCGCCTCATCATCGGTCTCGGATAAACATCCCACGGTATCTTCGGCATTTTCAGTCCCTCTTCGGTATACAGCTCCGCAAATTTTCCCATACCATTCCCCCCTTTTTTCGGTCATTTTTTTAAGTATACCACACTCTTATTTTTTTATCAATATTGTTTTGTCGACAAATATTTATAATTACTTGAAAATAAAACAAATGTATGATACAATTACTTTAATTGGATATTTATTAATCATCTTAAAAGAAAGGAACTTACTATGTCAATTTATTTCGACGAAAAAAGTAAAATCTTTTACCTTGAAAGCAAAAATCTGACCTACGCTATGGGGATCAACCGCATCGGTCAGCTTGAACACATCTATTTCGGAAAAAGAACGGGCAGAGACCTCTGCACCGGTATATATACTCAGGGCGGCAGATCACACGCCATCTATATAATCGGGGACGATGAAAAAAGATACGATCCCACAGTCATTCCTCAGGAGATCAGCACCCCCTACGGCGGTGACTACTATGAGCCCAGCCTTATGCTCGAATTTGCAAACGGCAACAGACGCTCCGACCTTGTATTTGATTCCTACGAGATTTTAAAGGAAAAGCCTGCTCTCGAAGGACTCCCCGCCCTCAGACACGGCGAAACACTTATAGTTACACTTAAAGCAAAAACAGCAAAGGTTGTTCTCTATTACACCGTTTCAGAAACGGCATCGATAATCGCACGCAGCATGAAGGTCATTAACGAGGGCAACGATGATATCAGAGTAAACCGCGCATACAGCTTTGCATTCTCTCTCCCCAACCGCGACTGGAAGGCTACATTCATTGCAGGCGGTGCGGGTGCCGAGGCACACGTTAAATCAACCATCCTCGACAGAGGTGTATTTACACTCGACTCAAAAAGGGGTAACTCCTCCGCCTCCGTCAATCCCTTTATGGCTGTCGGCAGAGAGGCAACCACCGAAAATGAGGGAGAGGCATACGGTATCAATATAATCTACTCGGGCTCTCACGCCATTACTGCCGAAAGAACGCCTATGGGCTTGGTTCGTCTTACGGGCGGTCTTTCCGGCTTCGACTTTTCCTGGAAGCTCGAGCCCGGCGAAGCCTTCCAGACTCCCGAAGCTGTACTTGCATACTCTGACGAAGGCTACTCCGGTATGAGCCGTCAGTTCCACGATATCTACAGATCTGCACTCATTCCCGAAAGATTCGTTAAAAAATCCCGTCCCATCGTTATCAACAACTGGGAGGCTACAAGATTTAAGTTCACTATGGAAAAGCTCCGCTCAATCGTTTCTACCGTTGCGGGAACAGGCATTGACACTTTCGTTCTCGACGACGGCTGGTTCGGCAAGCGCGAGGACGAGACCTCGGGTCTCGGCGACTGGTTTGTCAACGAACAAAAAATGGAGGGTACTCTTAAAGACCTTATCGACTTTACCCACAGCAAGGGTATGCGCTTCGGTCTCTGGTTTGAGCCCGAGATGATCAGCCGCGACAGCGACCTCTTCCGCGCTCATCCCGATTGGGCAATGCAGACTCCCGACGAGGATGCACTTGAAGCAAGAAGACAGCTTATGCTTGACCTCACAAGAGTCGAGGTAAGAGAATACATCGCCGACGTGATCAACAAGATCATTCGCGAAAACGAGATCGACTACGTTAAATGGGACTGCAACAGAGACCTTGCAGAGGGCTACTCGCTTGCTCTCCCCGCCGACAGACAGAAGGAGACCTTCCACAGGCAGATACTCGGTCTTTACGATCTCTTTGACAGGATCGTAAACGCTAACCCCGACATCATCTTCGAGGGCTGCTCGAGCGGCGGCTCGCGCTTCGATGCGGGCGTACTCTACTACTTCCCCCAGATCTGGACAAGTGACCAAACAGACGCCCCCGCAAGAGCAAAGATACAGTACGGTACATCGTTCTGCTATCCTTTCTCCGCTATGTCCTGCCACATCACCGAATCGCCCAACAGACGCGCAAAGCACGTCACAAAGCTTTATGCAAGAGCGGCTCTCGCTCACATGGGTGCTACCGGCTACGAGCTTGACACAACAAAGATGACAGAAGAAGAAATCGCCGAGATACCTTCACAGATCGCAGCATACAAAGCAGACGAGGACCTTGTTTTCAACGGCGATATCTACAGACTTGCCTCCCCCTTCGGTGATTCCAATTATTTCGCAATTCAGGTAGTATCCCCCGATAAAAAGAAGGCAAAACTCACCGTTATGAAAATGAACGAGGCGTTCAACGAGCCCGAAATGAGAATATTCCCCAAGGGTCTCGATGAAGATACCCTTTACGAAGTTGCAGAGCTTGAAATGACTATGTCGGGTAAAAGCTGGATGAACTTCGGTCTCTATCCCGCAATGCCGTCCGGCGATTTTGAGACAAAGGTATACAGATTTATTGCAAAATAATTTCTTTTTTCTATATCTTAATAATCAGGAGATGTTTTTATGAAAAAGATCACTTTCTTGGGCGATATTATGTGCGAGCCATCTATGCTTACTCCAAATAAGCAGGCTGACGGCAGCTACAATTTTGACGATACGTTTGTAAAGCTTAAGCCTATGCTTGCTGAAGCCGACTACGTTATCGGTAATATGGAATTCCCCCTTGCAGGTCAAGAAGCCACTTACTCCCCCACCTTCTTTACCTTTAATGCTCCCGACTCCTATGCCGATACAATAAAAAATATGGGCGTCGACCTCGTTTCAATTGTAAATAACCACACTCTCGACCGCGGTGTCGACGGTATGATGCGTACAATGAGAGTTCTCGACGAAAAAGGACTTGACAGAGTGGGCACACATCTTCCCGAAGAAGAACGCAAAGAAGCATTCTACTTCACCCTTGACGGAGTTAAATATGCTGTCATTGCATACACCTACACCACAAACAAGGTTTTAAAGGATGATGACGTAAAATACGAGCAATATATAAATTATCTCCGCAAACCCTCGATGTCTGCTTACACACCCGAGATCAGAAAGAAAATGAAAACCTGGGTAGATAAGCTCCCCTACATCAAAAAGCTCAAAGAACAGAAAAGAGCGAAGATCAAAAGGTTCTTGGGGATGCCCGGCACGGTCGAAAGGGCCGACGACAATATGGAAACCGATTGCTTCTCTCCCTACATCGACAACTTTGTTGCCGATATTAAAAAAGCAAAGGAAAATTCCGATTTCGTTATCTGCTTCCCTCACATCGGCGGTCAGTTTAACAGAAAAACCGGTCTTTTCTCCGAGTTTGTAATCAAACACGCCCTTGATGCAGGCGCAGATGCAATATTTGCACACCACTCTCACATGGTACAAAAAGCAGAATACGTAGGTAACGTTCCCGTTGCATACTCGCTCGGCAACGTCACTATGTGTCCCTATGCCGCTACCATCATCAAAGAACATCTTCCCGATTACGGACTTGTAGCGCACCTTTATATGAACGGAAACAAGATCGAGAAAACAACGTTCTCCATTATAAAAGGCGTTCAGAAAAAAGGCGACAAGCTTGTTTCTTGGCCTGTTGATGAGCTTTACAAGTCATTGACTAAAGAAAAAGATAAAAAGAAGCTTGAAAAAGACGTTCGCCAAGTCTATAAGTACGCTATGGGCAAAGACATCGAAGGCGAAGTATTCAGAAAAGAATATGAACTTTAAATGCAACAATGCACACGTAAAAACGTGTGCATTGTTTTTTATGGTTGGATAGTAATAGTGATATTGATCCTCACAAAAAGGTCGCCGCTGCTTCGCTACCCGGAGGGAGAGGCTTGGTATATGCCGTTTCTCTGCCTCTTCAGGGGGAAGTTTCATTTGTGCAAACAAAAGAGTTTGCACAATCCAAAGCCCCTTCTTTGGGAGGGGTGTCTCGGTGTAGCCGAGACGGGGTGGGGCTTAAAGATAAGTAACTATACATCAAGCCCCCTTCCGTCAGCCTATGGCTGACACCTCCCCCAAAGGGGAGGCTTA
>JAFSAM010000079.1 GCA_017441005.1 Clostridia bacterium
AAACGTCAAGCGCAAGTGCCTGAAGCTCTTTAACAAGAACCTTGAACGACTCAGGCATACCGGGACGAGGAATGTTCTGACCCTTGACGATAGCCTCGTAGGTCTTAACACGTCCGGTAACGTCATCCGACTTAACAGTCAAAATTTCCTGGAGCGTGTAAGCCGCACCGTACGCCTCAAGTGCCCAAACCTCCATCTCACCGAAACGCTGGCCGCCGAACTGAGCTTTACCGCCCAAGGGCTGCTGTGTAATGAGTGCATAAGGACCTGTGGAACGTGCGTGGATCTTATCGTCAACAAGGTGATGGAGCTTGAGGTAGTACATTACACCGACCGTAACGGGGTTGTCGAACGCTTCACCCGTTCTGCCATCGTAAAGAATGGACTTACCGTCAACCACCTTGAGCTTACCTGCTTCCTGAAGCTCCTTCAAATAAGCCTCGTTTGCAACCTCTTCGTCAGCAAGTCTTCTGATATCCTTAGCTCCGGACTCGGTAACGACCTCTTCGAAGAGGGGCTTACCCTTAACGTTCTCGTTGTCGAGAACATCACGGTAGAGACCTGCCATAATGAGGCATTCTGTAATATCTTTTTCGGTTGCGCCGTCGAATACGGGAGTCATAACCTTCCAGCCGAGCTTTCTTGCAGCCATACCGAGATGCACTTCAAGAACCTGACCGATGTTCATTCGGGAAGGAACGCCCAGAGGGTTAAGAACTATATCAAGGGGTGTACCGTCGGGAAGGAAAGGCATATCCTCGGGAGGCAAAATTCTGGAAACGACACCCTTGTTACCGTGACGTCCCGCCATTTTGTCACCGACGGAGATCTTTCTCTTCTGTGCAACGTATACCTTGACGACCTTGTTTACGCCGGGAGGCAGATCGTCGGAATTATCTCTTGAGAATACCTTTACGTCAACAACTACGCCCGATTCACCGTGAGGCAGTCTGAGCGAGGTATCTCTTACCTCTCTTGCCTTTTCACCGAAAATAGCACGGAGGAGTCTTTCTTCTGCGGTAAGGTCGGTCTCGCCCTTAGGTGTAACCTTACCGACGAGGATGTCGCCCGCCTTGACCTCGGTACCCTTTCTTACGATACCCTCGGGTGTGAGGTCCTTAAGACCGTCGGCACCGACATTGGGTATCTCGCAAGTAATCTCTTCCGGACCGAGCTTTGTGTCACGGGACTCGTGAGAATATTCTTCTATATGAATGGATGTGTAAACGTCATCACGTACAAGGCGCTCGTTAAGAAGAACAGCGTCCTCGTAGTTGTAGCCTTCCCAGGTCATAAAGCCGATAAGCGCGTTCTTACCGAGAGCGATCTCGCCCTTGTCGGTAGCGGGACCGTCGGCAATAACCTGTCCTGCCTCAATATATTCACCGCATTTTACGATCGGGATCTGGTTGATGCAGGTACCCTGGTTGGACCTCTTGAATTTAATGAGCTGATATGCGTCTTTTCTGCCGCTGGAGGTACGGATAACTATCTCATCCGCACATACTCTTTCGACAAGACCGCCCTCTTTTGCAACGACAACGACACCGGAGTCGACTGCCGCCTTGTATTCCATACCTGTACCTACGATAGGCGAATCGGTAACAAACAACGGAACTGCCTGCTTCTGCATGTTTGAACCCATAAGTGCACGGGAGTTGTCGTCGTTTTCAAGGAAGGG
The DNA here is from genome assembly GCA_017441005.1 of Clostridia bacterium. Classification (GTDB taxonomy): domain Bacteria; phylum Bacillota; class Clostridia; order Oscillospirales; family CAG-272; genus RGIG1995. The sequence continues at coordinate 1,682 of JAFSAM010000079.1, forward strand.
GATCATTGCTGTAGCAACGGATACGACCATCTTAGGCGAAACGTCCATATAATCGCCCTGAGATGCATCGATCTCGATGATATCGGCCTGATGTCTTGCGGTTACTCTCTCATTTACAAATCTGTTGTCGTCGGTCAAGGGTTCGTTTGCCTGAACAACGATGTAGTTATCCTCAATGTCGGCGGTCATATATTCAACTTCGTCAAGAACTCTGCCCGTCTCTTTGTCTATACGTCTGTAGGGCGCTTCGATAAAGCCGTAGTCATTGATCCTTGCATAAGTGGAAAGATACGAGATCAAACCGATGTTTGGACCTTCAGGAGTCTCGATAGGACATACTCTGCCGTAATGGGTGTAGTGTACGTCACGGACCTCGAAGGATGCACGGTCTCTGGAAAGACCGCCGGGACCGAGTGCCGAAAGACGGCGCTTGTGTGTAAGCTCTGCCAAGGGGTTGTTCTGGTCCATAAACTGTGACAGAGGAGATGAACCGAAGAACTCGCGGATAGCGGTTACAACGGGTCTTATATTAATGAGGTTTTCGGGACTGAGCGTATCGTTGTCCTGAATAGTCATTCTTTCCTTAACGATCTTGTCCATACGGGAGAAGCCGATTCTGAGCTGGTTCTGGAGAAGCTCACCTACGCAACGGAGACGGCGGTTGCCCAAATGGTCGATGTCGTCAACTGTACCAACGTCGTGAGCAAGTCCGACGAGGTAGTTGATGGATGCGAAAATATCATCCTTAGTAATATGCTTGGGGCAAAGCTCGGCAATTCTTGCCTTTGCCTCTTCGATAATTCTTTCCTTGTCGCCCTCGCAGCTTTCAGCGATCTCGAGCAATACGGAAAGTCTTGCCTTTTCGTTAATGCCAGCCTCTTTAAGATCGAAGCCGAATACAGTCTCGGGATATACCATACCGTTTGAGAATACCTTGAGCTCGGTATTATCCTCGGCAAAGATAACAGCCTCGTTTACGCCCGCCATTTCGATAGCGTCGGCAATCTCGCGGGTGATAAACGTGCCACCCTCATAAAGGATCTCACCGGTAATGGGGCTGACAAGGGTCTTTGCAAGAGTCTTGTTTGCAATTCTCTTTGCAATGCCCATCTTCTTATCAAACTTGTATCTACCAACGTTAGCAAGGTCGTAACGCTTGGGATCAAAGAACAGGTTGTTAATAAGAAGCTTTGCGCTCTCAACCAACGGAGGCTCACCGGGACGGAGCTTCTTATAGATCTCCTTCAAGGCTTCGTCGCCCACTGTGGTCTCGTTCTTCTGTGCTTCCTGATTCATACCGTCCTTCTCAAGGGTCTGTACGATCTTGGGATCTTCACCGAAGAGCGCCTTGATCTCAGCGTCACTCTCGATACCCAAAGCACGGATAAGAATAGTAACGGGGATCTTACGGTTTTTATCGATACGAACGTAGAAAACGTCGTTTGCATCGGTTTCGTACTCCAACCACGCGCCGCGGTAAGGAATTACTGTAGATGTATAAAGCTTTTTGCCCGTCTTGTCAATGGTGCTGTCGTAATACATTCCGGGGGAACGAACGATCTGGGAAACAATTACTCTCTCCGCGCCGTTGATAACGAAAGTACCGTTATCTGTCATAAGGGGGAAATCACCCATAAATACGTTCTTGTCGACGACCTCGCCCGTTTCCTTATTATACATACGGACGGTAACTCTCAACGGAACTGCATAGTTTACGTCTCTTTCCTTGCATTCTTCAACGGGGTACTTGGGGTTGGGGTCAACGGTGTAGTCTACAAACTCAATATAGATGTTACCCGAGTAATCCACAATGGGAGAAACGTCGCGCAATACTTCCTTGAGACCTTCTTCCAAAAACCACTGGTATGATTTTTTCTGCACCTCAATGAGATTGGGCATATCGAGTGTTTCATCGATCTTCGAAAAACTCATTCTGACATTTGTACCAAGCTTATGCGGCTTGACCATGCACTAATCACTCCATTCAAAATTAATAGGCATACCAAAAAGTCCCCCCGATTTACCCTTCTTTTTTCTTTCGCTACCCCTACGGCATGCTGGTTACAGCCGAATTATAAGCTGTCGAAAGAAGAAAGAAAAGTACTCCGCGGAAATCCCGTGGTATGTCCTAAACATTCATTATTTTGGAACTGCTTTTTTCCAATAAATGCAGTATTCATCCTTGTTTTTGCCATATCTGCGTTTTAAGCGTTTCCACCTTACAACGCTGGTACTGCAGTATATTATGTTAGCATTTTCTCCCTTTTTTGTCAATAGAATTCACCAAAGCGAAAGAAAATTAACAAAAAATTAATATTTAAAAAAATATCACAAAAGACTTGATTTTTTGGTCGAAGTGTGCTAATATAGGGAAATGATAGATGTATTAGATTTTTTCGGGAGGTGAAACACATGCCTAACATCAAGTCCGCAAAGAAGCGCGTTAAAACAATTGATGCTAAAACCTTACAGAACAAGATGCTCAAGACTGCACTCAAGACTTCTATGAAGAAGTACGAGGCTGCACTCGAAGCAGGTGAAAAGGAAGTTGCAGCAGAAACATACAAGACTGCTGTTAAGAAGATCGACAAGGCAGTTGCACAGGGTCTTCTCCACAAGAATACCGCTGCTCGCAAAAAGAGCCAGTACACTCGTAAGCTCAACGCTTTGAACGCTTAAACTGAACAAAAAATAAATGTGCCGCCTTCTCTTTTGGAGAAGACGGCATTTTTATTCCTTTATTCAACACAAAAATTCACCCGATCCCTTTATATGAGAACGGGTGATCTTTTTATTTCACATAACCGAAATGCTGTCCGTGAGGCTCGTAATGAGGAACGACTCCGATAACAGACAGATCGAATCTTTCTTTGAGCTTTTCTTCGTCATTGACGGTATTATCAAAATATACGTCAAGGAAAAGCACGCCGCAGCAAGCAACAAGGGCGAGCATAAAGCCCAAGATCATATTTCTTCTTGTGTTGGGAGAGACGGGAGCATAATTGGGGGTCGCGTCATCAAGCGGAACTACAGGGATATTTGCTACGTATTTTACAATAAGCTCGGGAGCGACAGCAATTACAGCGTTACAAACAACGGCAGAAAGCTCCGCATCGGGAGTGGTAGCAGTCACTCTGAAGTATATAGTTTCGCCAACTCTTGAATAAGATACCCAGCCTCTTATTTGACCGGGAGAATACTTTGTTCCGAGCTCTTCATTAACAACAGTCGCAACCTTCTCAAAGGTCACCTTATCCTCAAGAACAACAAAGCAGTTGTCGATCATTTGGCTTGAAACCTGAATTCCCGTAACAGATACGCCGCCATCGGACCAGTCGGTCTCCTTAACACTCATCTTAACGCTTGAGGAATACATAGGCTCCACAAAAGACGAGGAATAAATATATGCAGCACTGAGACCTATCACACAGCAAAGGGCTATGATAAGCCAATTCTTCTTAAGCTTAGCCAAATAGGCTTTTAAATCAATGGTTCCCATACTTTTACATCCTTAAAAAACAAATAAACAATCTTAGATAAGTATACCATACCCACATCCAAAAATCAATACTTTTTTATTTATTTGTTTCACTTTTGTTTTTTAACAATTGACGCACTTTTTCACGTATTATATTTTAGTATTATTATATTATAAAAATTGATTATTTTCCAAAAATCGCCTTGACAGAGATTGAAAGGTGGTGTATCATTATATAAGTAAAGTTATGCGACGTTTTACGTTGCAAAAAATACAGACACGGAGAATAAGAATTATGAAAGTATTAGCAATCGGTTGCCATCCCGACGATCTTGAGATCGGATGCGCAGGAACTCTCGCAAAGTATAAAAAGCTCGGCCACGAAGTTACAGCCGTTCACGTTTGTAACGGTAACCTCGGTCACGTAATCATCGAACCCGAAGAACTCGGAAAGATGCGTATTGAAGAAGCAAGAAAAGCAGGTGCTCTTGCAGGTATTCCCGTAAGAACCCTTAACATCGGAGACCTTCTTCCCTACGGAGACAACAAAGAACAGAGAGATATGATGACAAAGCTCATCGCTGAAGAACAGCCCGACGTTATCATCACTCACTGCCCCAATGACTATATGCCCGACCACAACGCTGTAAGCCAGCTCGTATTCGATGCATCTTTTGCAGCAAGCGTTCCCCACTACCCAGCAGTTCAGGCTGCAGGCGGTAAACCCGCAAAGGTTGTTCCCATTTACTATATGGATACAGTAGGCGGCGTAGGAACAGTTCCCACCGAGTACGTTGATATTTCCGAATTCATCGATCTCAAGCTCGAAATGCTCAACTGCCACGAGAGCCAGATCAAGTGGATGCTCGAACACGACCACATCGACTTCACCGAATTTGTTAAGACTTGCGCTGCTTTCCGCGGTCTCCAGTGCGGTGTTGCTTATGCAGAAGGCTTCACAAAGTGCAACTTCTGGCCCAAGGTTGTTCCCGGCACACTTCTTCCCTGATCACCGAAAAAATATATTTAATTTTAATAATATCATATAGGAGGTTCATTTAATATGGATTTCATGTCAACCGTTAAAGGTTCATTACTCGAAGGCTTCTATCCTGCAGGATGGGATTTCGACAAGATCAACAAGTGTATGGATTTTGCTCCCGAAGCAGCGACAGAGCGTCAGGATTTCTGGCACAAGGATTTCACCCCCGTAAAGTGCGACAACATTTATGCTTTCGACACACTTATGGGTCACGAGATCGCTCTCAAGATCAAAGAAGCTAAAGAAGCAGGCGAAAAGATCGCTTTCATCCTCCCCGTAGGTCCTATGGGTATGTATAAGTGGGCTGTTTACTTCCTCAGAGAATGGAAGATCAAGTGCGACCACGTTTATACGTTCAATATGGACGAGTGGGCAGACAGCGAAGGCAATACCCTTCCTTCTACCAACAAGGCTGCATTCCAGTGCGCTATGGAAGATGCATTCTTCAATCCCCTCGGCGAATACACAATTCCCAAGGATCAGAGAAACTTTGCAACAAAGGATAACCTTCCCACATATCCCGAAAAGATCGCAGCTCTCAAGGCTGAAGGCGCAAAGCTTATCCTCGTATTCGGTATAGGCAGAATGTGCCACATCGCCTTCTGGGAACCCCAGTTTGCAGCAGAGTTCGCTACGGATGAAGAATGGAAGAAGCAGTGCTACCGCATCGGTGCAAAGCTCCATCCCCTCACCATCGAGCAGAACGCGATCACAAGCTTTAAGTCCCGTACTCCCCTTGTTCCTTGCCGTGCAAACACAATAGGCCCCGGCCTCTTCTTGCAGGCAGACTACATCATCGGCGGTTGCGACGGCGTATTCAACCGCGGTATGCAGTGGCAGGGTATGAGCTTCTGGATGACTCTCCGTCACGGTCCTACAAGATGGATCCCCTCCAGCTATATGCCCACAATGCCCGGCAGACTCTTCTTCCTTGAAGATCTTGCAGGTCCTCTTACAGCTGAATGTAACTGATTTTAAGTATATTCATCTCCCCGCCTGTTTTTCAGGCGGGGTTTTCTTTGGTTAAAGAAAACCACCAGCTAAGCCGGCGGTTTTCTCATACCAGTCAAAAAGCCTTCGCAAAAAATGCGAAGGCTTTTTATTATTACGTTTTAAATATTCAACATTCAAATCCAAAGTCTCTGTACGTCGCCTTTATGTCAGCTTCAATACGCTTTTTCATTCTCGGATACATTGTACTTATATTGGAATTTCTTACGTCGACATCAAGAAGCTGGGACCGAATGCCGCCAAAATCATAGTACATACCGATATCATATACCCTGCCTGCAAGGATGAGGTCGAGAGACTTTTCAGACTCGTTGTCACGAATGTACATTCTCTGAAGAAGCTGATCGTACCAAGCGGGCTTGAGGATAGCATTGGAGTATAAGTTGAGATCATCAATAATGCGTGCTGATCTATCGAGGTTTTCGTTTACTTTAGGCATAGCAACCAGCGAACAATAAGAGGGATACAGGGAGTAGTAGCTTTCCTGATCAGAATCGTACTTCGGAAAAGGTACAACGCCGAAATCGCTTTCCATATCTGCGAACTGGTGAATGATGTTTGTTCCTTCATAGTGGAAGAGGTAAAGGTCCTGGCAGAAGAGAGAACGTGCATAGTCCCACTTGTCGTTGTAGCCGTGTGTATCGGAGCTATCCATATCATCAATACTCCAAGAGCTTTTTGCCGAAAACACCTGCCTGCATTTTTCGTAAACCACGGGCGCCCTGTCATCCGCAAATAAAGTAACTTTAGGATACCCCGCTTCATCGTTGGTGGTAGCTCTCGCACCGGTACCGTAGAGGAACATTTTTCCGTTGTGGCTGTCAAAAAGTGTGCCGTATCTATCGACCTCGGTCATTTCACCGTCTTTATTTATGTCTTCACTTACCGACATAGCAAGTTTTGCCCAATTATCGAGAGTCCACTCATTGTTGTCCATATACTCATACGGACTTGTAAGACCGTAGTCGGATATGATTTTCTTATTAAAATACACAACACACGCGACCTCTTCGATGTTTAGAGGACAGTTTGTAAAATAAAGCTTATCGCCAATTTTTAGCTGCTCGGCTGAATTGCTGTCCCAATATTCCTCGGTCATATCGAAGCGTTCAACACTTGCAAGATCGAGAAGAAGTCCTTCCCTCGCCATAGTCGAGAGCGTTTTACCGTCAGCTATGATGAGGTCACACTCATTCACTCCCCCCAACACCTGAGCACGAACAGCCGAGACAATATCAGCAACCTCCCGCTGTCCAAAGTTAATGTTGTACTTCTCTTTGAGAAGCTCGTTACGGCGATATACGGCATCGCGAACAACGTGCTGTGTTTCGCCGTCGGACACCAAATAGTTATAGTAATAAGCACCGCTCTCAAATGGGTATTGACAAAGGAATGTAAATTCATAACCTCCATAATCAGGCCAACGAGAGTAATCGTAAACAGGAGGCTTTAGGGGTTTTGTGGTCTCACCCTTTTCCTCTGATTCGCCGTGTTCAATACCGGTTTCTTCATTACTTCCGCACGCAGCAAAAACCGATACACTCATAATCAATACAAGTAAAAATGTCAAAAGCCTAACTAATAATGTTTTTTTCATAGCCAAACCTCCGATTCATTTATATATAATCAGTATATCAAATTATTGCATATGTGTCAACCCTCCCTCATACACGCAAAAAATTCGCCGTAAAAAATACGGCGAATTCTTTGTATAGACTTTATACTATTATACCAAACCGAAGTCTCTGTATGTTGCCTTAATGTCAGCGTCGATAGCCTTCTTAAGTCTTGCGTACATTGTATTGATATTGGATGTTCTGCAGTCCTGGTCGAGAAGCTGAGAGCATACACCGCCAAAGTTGTAGTACATACCGACATCGTATACTCTGCCTGCAAGGATGAGGTCGAGAGATTTCTCGGACTCGTCGTCACGAACGTATCTTCTCTGGAGAAGCTGCTCGTACCAAGCGGGCTTAAGAATTACGTTAGAATAGAAGTTGAGGTCTTC
>JAFSAM010000080.1 GCA_017441005.1 Clostridia bacterium
ATGCACAAACCTTTCACATGGCACATAAAAAACAAATGCTTCGCAAAAACACCCCCACTATAGACCAAATATCAACCCCGCACAGCAGACAAGTTATCTTTAGATAGGAGTAGTTACTTTCCCTTTAGAAGAAACAAGCGACCTCTATGTACAAATAATAACATTTGTAGAGATGTGAGCGGAGGGGGATTCAAAAGGGGGGAGTGCAACGGAGCCCCTTTTTGCCGTGAGGGAGAGTATGAGAGGGGGAGACGTGGGTCTCCCCCTCTCAGAAAACGCCCTCTTTGGTTACTTTCTCGGCGTAACGAGAAAGTTACAAAAAGAATTTGTAGGGGAAGTTATTATTTAATTGTCCGGTAATAATGTACCGATAAGACCTCCTTCTGACGAGGGAGGTCTCATTGGTTCTTATTTATTGCCACCGCTTCGCTACCTCGTCAGATGGAGGTCGTAGTTACATTCGTTTGGAGACGACCTCATCAGTCGCACCGCCTTAACTATTTCATTATCGTTATTACACCGGCGGTGCGACAGCTTCCCCCACCGGGGAAGCTGCGTTGAACAGCTCTTTCCCGCCTTATTTTGCTATACCTTCTTCTCATTGGTTAACCTTTATCGAACTATGTGACTATCACGTGTTTTTCGGGATAAAAAAACAGCCTTACGTTTGAGTAAAGCTGTTTTAGGCTTGCTGTTGTTTATTCCACGCCGTATTCCACTGTAAATTCTTGCAGTATGGGAACGTATTTTATGCTTAAAATGTCGGAATCGGGATTGGGATCGACGTACTTGCATTCGTAGAAGAGGTCGCCGTTTTCACCCATCGGCAATGCCGCGCCCGCAAGCTGCATAAGCTCGTTGTCGGCAGGGTATTTCGGCATCTTCGCAGCACCGATGTTTGTGCCGTATTTTACGGGAAGAAGCGCCTTTGTGCCGTCGGCATATTCGATTTCGTAGTTGCCGAGCAGATATTTTTTATCTTCAATAAACACTCCGCACCAGAAGTATTCGTGAGGGATGTTTTCAAGCGTTCTGTGCTTGATGGTGATGGTGTTTGGTGTGTTTTTCCACTTGCGGCGGTATGCTTCCTTGAAGGCTTTATTCAGAATGCTCTTCTTGTTCTCGCTGTCAAAGTCGGTGTTCCAGAAGGCATCGGCACCGCTTATCAGGTCGAAATACTGGATGTTCCTCTGCATATATTCTTCCTCGAACGAGCCCCAGTTTGAGACCCAGCCGCCGAGCGCGCCCCATTTTATGCGCTTTTCCCAGTTGTCGATCAAAATAGCCGAGAGGTTGCCGTAGAACATTTTGAACTCTCTGTCGTGGTATACTCTGTCGTGGTGGTCGCCGAATACCCAGTACCAGTTTGCATAGATTATGTCCTTAGGCAAGAGGTCGCGACAGCGCCAAAGTGCAGGTATTGCCCACTGACCGCCGTTTCTGAAGCCTGTAGCACCGGTACCGCCGACGGGAGTACCCGCTTTTGTGTAGGCGCGGAGCAGCTTTTCTGCCCACATACTGGTTTTGACGTTCTTTGTGTCGAGATATTCCTTGATCTTGAGTATATCGTTTACGTAAAGCTCAACGGGGTCTGTGTGTTTGCACTTGTCGCATATACCGAGGGTGTATGCTTCATCGTGTCCGATGTGTATCTGCTTCGGTTGAAAAACGTCGATAACCTCGTCGATTATGTCAAATACGTATTTGTAGCTGTCGGGATTGTTGGGACAATAGGTGTCGGGGTATGCATCCTCCGGTCTTTCCGCGATCTCGGGGTGAGCGAGGCAGATGTAGTCTGCGTGGCTGAGGGTGGGAACCTCGGGAATTACCTCGATTCCGCGCGATCTGCAGTAGGCTGAAAGCTCGCGGCATTCGTCTTGAGTCAAAACGCCGCCGTCGCCGTTTTCGCAGTGGATGGAGTCCTTTGTCCAGGGATAGGTCTTGTGCTGAATAACGTCGGCACGATTGGGGTCGGCGTAGACCTCGTCGCAAAATTCAACCCATTTTTCGTTTATTTCGGGATGGCGTTTGTATTCCATAGCACCGCCTATTTCGAGTATGGCGGAGTTGTACTTGTATTCGGCAAGAAAGTCGATCATATTTTTGAATACGGGGATGTTCTGTCTGCCCGGGAGGTATACTCGGTAGCCTCTTATCGGGCAAACGGGCTTGTCGTAAAGCTTGCCCGCAAACGTTTTGCCCGACAACGATGCGAGGGTCGCACCCCCGTAGACGAAGCCTCTTTCCGTGTTAGCGTAGATATAGGTCGTCTCGCCGATAACGATCGCGTATTCTTCCTCATTTCCGTCGGACGATACCTCTTTTGCAAGAGCTTTGGGAAGACCGTTTTTGAATACGATCTTTTTGCAGTTTATAGCCTTTTTAGATGCCTTTTTTGCTCCGAATGCGCTTAAAAGCGTGTTTTTTATAAATTCTGACGCATCTCCATCGGGAACGTTTATTTTCGTGTCCCCCGAAATGCAGACGGGAGTATTTTTGTCGAAAAGCTTGTATTTTGGTTTGAAAAACATAATGTTTCCCTCCTGTACAGTTATATAAAAATCGATCGCTACGCCATAGTGCTTTCGCCCAGTTTCTGGACCGAGTAGGGTGGTTTGGTTTTTATTTCCGCCTCTCCGATCAGCCTGATGTCGCGTGAAGAGCTGCCGACGTATATCTGATATATGCCGGGCTCTGTTATCCATCCGTGCAGACTGCGGTTGTAGTAAGCAAGGTCGCATAAATCAACTTTTAGGCTGACCTCTTTTTCCTCGTTTGCTTTTAAAAATACTTTTTCAAATGCCCTTAATTCTTTGGATGAGCGTGTAACGCAGGAAACATCCTTGCCTATATAAAGCTGTACTACCTCGTGACCGTCGCATTCGCCCGAATTGCGGAGTTTGAAATTAACGTTCAGCGTGCTTTCGTTTGTGTTGATTTGCAGATCGGAGTAGTCGAAATGGGTGTAAGAAAGACCGTGTCCGAACGGGAATGCTATTTCCTCGGGGTGCTTATCGTAGTATCTGTAGCCGACGTCAAAGCCCTCTTTGTACGTGACCTTGAGTCCGTCTCCGGGATATTCGAGGTCGGTGCGCATTTTTGTGGGGAAGGTCTCGGACAGCTTGCCGCAGGGGTTAAAATCGCCCGTAAGAACGGATGCGATTGCGTTTCCCGCGCCCTCGCCGCCAAGCCAGGTCTGCAAGATCGCGTGGGTCTTGTTTTTCCAGTCCTCGATGATAACAGCACCCCCCGATTGGATGACCGCGATCACCTTTTTGCCCATATCGTATGCTTTTTTTATAAATAATTCAAAGTTGGGGTTGAGCTCCGCCGTTCTGCGGTCGTATTTTTCGGTATCCTCCGATTCCATCGAGCCTACGAAAAAAACAACGGCATCGGATTTTTCTATGTGTGAAGCAAAGCTTTTGACCGTAGGCCACAGCATTTTATCCGAAAACTCTCTCTTTTTGTAGCCCTCGTAGTAGTCGAGCGTGACGACATCGCCCAGCATTTTTTCAATTTCGGCATAGGGCGAATCCACGTATTCGCTGTCGGGATAGACTTCCGCACTTCCCTGACCGCAAATGAGGGGGGTTTTTGCATACTCGCCGACAATTGTGATCTTGCTGTATTTTTTGGGTGTAAGCGGAAGGGCTTCACGTTCGTTTTTGAGCAGAACGATGCCCGATCTTGCCGCGATGCGGGCAACTTCGTGCTGCTTTTGACGGTCATAGCAATTTTCGGCAGTGTCGGGAGAACACGCAAAATCAAGAATTCTGCAGACCGCATCGTTTATCTGTTCTTCTGTAACCGAGCCGTTTTTCAGTCCCTCGGTAAGCTGTGCGACAATGTTTCTGTTGCGCGGCATCTGCATATCAAGACCTGCGGGCAGAGCCTTGGTTATATCGTGAACAGCACCCCAGTCCGACATTAATATGCCGCGGTATCCCCACTCGTTTTTCAGTATCTCTCGGAGTAAAAACGGGTTTTCGGAGCACCAGACCGAGTCTACCTTGTTGTACGAGCACATAACCGCAACGGGGGCAGATTTTTTTATTGCGATCTCAAAGCTTTTTAAGTATATTTCACGCATAACACGCTCGTCGACCTCGACCGACGTGTATTCTCTGTCTTTTTCTTGGTTGTTGAGTGCATAATGCTTGAGACAAGCGGCAACGCCGCGGCTTTGAAGACCGTTTATGTATCCTGCCGCAAGTTCACCCGAAAGGACGGGGTCTTCGGAGAAATATTCAAAATTTCTTCCGCAGAGAATGTGTCTTTTTATGTTGGCACCGGGACCGAGGAGCATATCGATATTATGGTGTATGCAGTCGTCGGCAAGGGAAACGCCCATTTTGTAAAGCATATCCCTGTCCCAGCTTGAAGCCATACAGCAAAGGTTGGGGAAGGAGGTGCAGTTTTGACCCTCGGCGCGAACGCCGTGCGGTCCGTCTGCGAGATATTTTGCGCCTATACCGAGCCTCGGGATCGCGAAAGTTCTTTCGTATCCGGAGGTCTTTTCGCCTTGGGTTAAAAACAGCATTTTTTCTTCAAGAGTCATGCTGTTAATCAACGCATTTTTGTCCATCGATTTATACCTCTTTAAAAAGTATCGCACTATTGTTTTAAGTCTATCATAGCGAAAAACAAAAGTCAATGAAAACTCGCACAAATAATCATTTTATTTGCAGTTATACAACCTCGCACAAACCGGTAGGGGAGGGGCTTGCTCCTCCCGATAGAACTACGCCCCTTCTCTGGGAGGGGTGTCTCGGTGTAGCCGAGACGGGGTGGGGCTGAAAAAAAGTAACTATACATTAATTCCCCTTCCGTCAGCCTACGGCTGCCACCTGTCTCGCTGAGGCTCGGTCACGGCTCGGCTCTGACAGTCCACCGGACTGTCATTCACTCCCTCGCCGCCGCTTCGCTACCCATTGGGGAGGCTATACCTCATCCGGGGTAGCGAAGCGGCGCACAC
>JAFSAM010000081.1 GCA_017441005.1 Clostridia bacterium
GAGGTCGCTTGTTTCTTCTAAAGGTGCAGTTTCTACTCCTATCTAAAGATAACTTGTCTGCTGTGCGGTGTGTTTATTTGGTATATAGAGGTGTTGTTTTTGCGAAGCATTTGTTTTTTATGTGCCATGTGAAAGGTTTACTGCATAGAGGTGGAGGATGCAAAAACTCTATGTAATCATAGCTTGTGCAAACAAAAAGGTCTGCACAAGCTAAAATAGCCTGCACAGACCCATAGATTCAAAGTTCTTTGCCTACTTTCTTTCAAGAAAGTAGGAGAAAGTTTTTGGGAGTCTTGAACCCTTTTTGCAAAAGGGTTCAAGTGCCAAGCTTTCTCCGAAAGAAAGCAGGGGAGGCCTGAAACCTATTGAAAAAAGGGTTCAGGATAATACGCCTAATTTATTCTTTCGGGGAAAATGATCTTAACCTCGCCCTCTTCTTTGAGCTGGCGGTCGAGGTCTTGTCGCCAAGGCCTAATAACCTCGGGATTTTTGACTATATCATAACCGCACTGCGCCTGGCATTTGCCTGCGTACACTGCGCTCTTGAGTCCGATGGGGTGGCCTGCGGCTGCGACTGAGCCCCAAGAATGCATCGGCGTACCGGTTATCATACCGAGTCCGACCATACGGGAAGTAGGAGCAAGTCTTGTTACGTAGCCGACGTCTGTCGAGCTGGGGGCATTAACGTGGTTATGAGTAGGAGCGATAAGCTCGGTCGAGATTATCTCCTCGCCCTCCTTGGGCTCTCTTTCGTGGATACTCTTAAACAGCTCGCGTGCGAACTCCATATCCTCCTCTGTATAAGTTAATGGGGGCACCTTTGCGGCAGACTCATAAAAGAACTGGTTAAAGCCCGATATCTGCATACAGCCGGAGACCATTGCATTAACAGAGATCTTACACTCGGTCTCTGTCATAATTGCCGCGCCCTCGGCACACTTTGACACTCTTTGGAAGGTCTCGTAGTTAGACTTCAGGTCCTTTGTACGGACGAAGTAATGCAAAGCGGCATAACTCGGGATAACATTGGGCTTTTCGCCTGCGGAGAGATAAGAATAATGTATTCTTGTAGTGGGCTCACAATGCTCGCGGAGGTAGTTTACACCGACGTTCATCAACTCGCACGCATCGAGCGCGCTTCTGCCCTTTTCGGGAGCGACGGCGGCGTGTGCCGACGTACCGAAGAATTCGACCTTCATATTGGTGAGAGAATTCTGGATGAACTCACGGATCTTGAGTCCGTGGCCCTGCGGATGCCAAGCGAGGCAGCAATCGAGTCCCTCGAACACGCCGTCGCGCACCATATGCATTTTACCCTCGACGGTTTCCTCGGCGGGGCAAGCGAAGAATTTTACGGTACCCTTTAAGCCCTCAGCCTCCATAGCCGCCTTGAGCGCCGCTGCAGCCGAGCCGCAGGAGGGAGCCATAAGGCTATGTCCGCATCCCTGACCGTTTCCGCCGGTAGGCGCACGGTAAGGCTTTACCTCCTGACCGATGCCGGGCAGAGAGTCATATTCGCCTATAAAGCCGATGACGGGCTTACCGCTACCCCATTCGGCGATTACAGTGTTAGGTCTCTTCGTGCTGTCACAGCAGTGATAAGTCGTAACCTTAAAGCCGTGTTTTTCCATAAACTCAGCAGTCAGACGGCAGGATTCAAACTCTTCCATCGCAAGCTCTGATGCATCCCAGATCTTTTTGGAAAGAGCCATTATTTCTTCTTGGTTTTCATCATACCATTTTGCAATAGCTTGGTTCATCATAGACATATCCCCCGTAAATTAACTTTTTTATCGATAAAATTATAACTTAAACTGCCCATAAAAGCAATAGAAGACACAAAAATATTGTTTTTTGAATAATTATCCCAATAAAAATAAAAAATATAAAGCAAAAAACTTTTATACACTATGTCAACTTGGCACAGTTTTGTCAAATTGTATTGATTTGGAAATAAATATGTGATATAATGTAATATTAGAATAAAGCAAACGGAAAGGAAAAAAGAATGGGAACGTACAACAATCTGAAATACGTCTGGAAAAGATACGGATTTCTACTGAAGCAGCTTGTATCACGGGATTTTAAAGTCAAATATAAAAGAAGCGTTCTCGGCGTATTCTGGAGCTTGCTTTATCCGTTGCTGACGATGGCGGTAATGGCGATCGTGTTTACAAACGTGTTCAAATTTACGACACCGGGAGTAAACTACCTTTCATATCTTATGACGGGTCTTGTAATGTTCAACTACTTCAGCGAGGCATCCAACCTTGCAATGAGCAGTGTAGTCGCAAACTTCAGCCTCATCAACAAGGTCTATATGCCGAAATACATCTTCCCTCTGTCAAAATGTGTATTCGTGGGCATAAACTTCCTGTTGTCGCTCATCCCCCTCTACATCATACTTTTCGCTACGGGAACGGGCATCAACGTCTATCATCTGTTACTCCCCTATGCATTCGTATGCCTATTCCTGTTCACCTTAGGCTTCAGCCTTATTCTTTCATCCGTTGCCGTTTTCTTGAGAGACATGTTCTATATATACGGTGTCGTGCTCTCGCTCTGGACCTACGTTACCCCCATAATGTACGACATTTCAATAATAGAAAATCCCACGTTGAGCTTTATTTTCAAGCTGAATCCGCTCTACTGGATAGTGTACTTCGTAAGACGTATCGTCCTTTACGGAGTAGTTCCCGAGATCAATGCCTGGCTCTACTGCGGTCTGTTTGCCGTTGTATTTTTAGCGCTCGGCATACTGGTCTTCAAAAAGACGCAGGACAAGTTCATTTACTACGTATAAAGGAGGTTAGTGTCGTATGGAACAAAGCTATATGGTCGAGGTCGACAGCGTTTCTATGCGCTTTAACCTCGGTATCGACAAAGGTTTTTCGCTCAAGCAATGGTTTGTCGACGTAGGGAAAGGCAAGAAAAAAACAAAAAACGAGTTCTGGGCTTTGACTGACGTCAGTTTTAAAGTAAAAAAAGGCGAAGTGATAGGATTTATAGGCTCAAACGGCGCCGGCAAATCGACTATGCTGAAAATAGTTGCGGGAGTTATGAAGCCGACCAAGGGTGAGGTCAAATCATACGGTAACATTTGCCCTATGATCGAGCTTGGCGCAGGCTTTGATACACAGCTTACGGCGAGGGAAAATATATATCTTAACGGCGCGATCATGGGTTATTCAAAACCGTTTATCGACTCGAAGTTTCAGGAAATAGTTGATTTTTCGGAGCTCCACGATTTTCTCGACGTGCCCGTGCAGAATTTTTCGTCGGGTATGGTAGCCCGCCTTGCATTTTCGGTGGCGACGGTGGTCGACCCCGAAATACTGATCGTCGACGAGATACTGTCTGTCGGCGATATGGCATTCCAGGCAAAAAGCGAGCAGAAAATGCTCAGTATGATAAATGGCGGTACAACGGTGCTGTTTGTATCGCATTCCATTGAACAGATCAAAAAAATGTGCGATACCGTTGTATGGCTCGACCACGGTCATATAAAAATGATCGGCGGAAAAGAAGTATGCGACGAATACGTATCAACAATGGTTGGTAATTAGGCGGTGTTTTTGTGCTGAAAAAAATAAAGTCGTACTATCGGACCTTCGGATTTTCTCAAACGGTGCTTAAGCTTTTCAGGTATTGCGGAGAAAGGTTTCGAACAGACGGAAACGGGATATATACCCCGTCCGGGAAAGAAAAAAGAGTTTTATCGGGAAAGGCACGTAAGGTTTACGTTTTTTCCGACAGAAAATTCGGTGACGGTACAGCTTCGGAATATGCATCGGTTTTTAATGGTCTCGGATGTGCGGTGTATTACTATTGTTTGGGAGAAAAAATTAAAAAGCTTAAAAATCCTCCGTTGTGCGGGTACGGCGTTTTTTCCTCCAAGGCTGCGGACGGTATGAGCTTTGAAGACAGCATTGTCGTTTTGGACACAGAGGGCGAAATGCGTTTGCCCATCACTTATAAAACTAAAAAAGAAAAGTGTGTTGTAATAGATACGTCGGCAGAAAAAAGGGCTGTGGATGCCGACCTTTGTGCCGATTACATTAACCTTTTGACAAACAAACGCGAAAACTGCGGCGAGTTTTACGGCAAGATATCCGTAGTGGTGTTGAATTACAATAACACTAACGTTATTTTCAACTGCCTTGATACACTTATAAAGTATAACGGCAGATACGGATATGAGATAATAGTTGTAGATAATCAAAGCACTGACGGCTCCTATGAAGAAATACAAAAGCGGTATCCCGGCATAAAGCTGTGCAGAAACGTCAAGAACGGCTGCTCGTCGGGCAGAAATCTGGGGATCGAATCGTCGGAAAAAGACTACGTAATTTTTCTTGACAGCGACCAGTGGATATTGCATAAGAATTGGCTTGACGTGTATTTAGACGTTTTCGGATCTGCGGACAATATAGGAGCTTTGGGGTGGACCGGCGGATGGTTTAACCGAAAGGGTTATTCGTTCCATACGGTAAATAATTTTACTTACGGATATATGCCGCCGAAGGGTCTATACAGAAGCGATATAGGTTATCTCGGAACTGGCGGAATGATGGTTGCAAAAAGCCTGCTCGAAAAAATCGACGGCTTTGACGTTAATTATGATCCTACCTGCTATGAAGATACCGATATTTCGCTGAAAATAAGAAATGAGGGCAAGGAGATATATTTCTGTCCTTATCTTGGGGTAGGTCATTTGCCGCATCAAACCACAAAAAGCGGAAGTGAAGCCCATGAAAAGCTTATAAAAGCCAAGGGTGATTATTTCCTGGATAAATGGAAGAAGAAAAATCCAAAGCTTTTGAAATACGTAAAATAGATCTGTAGGGGCAGATCAAACAAAAGATAGGAGAAATAAAATGAAGACTGATCCTAAGGTGTCTATCGTAATACCGGTATATAATGGGGCTGCTTACATAAAAGAATCTTTGGAAAGCGCTTTAAATCAGACATATCAGAATTTAGAGATCATAGTAGTAAACGACGGAAGCAAAGACAAGGGAAAAACCAAAAAGATCGTAGAAAAATACGTAAAGAAAAACCCCGATAAAATAAGATATTTCGAAAAAGAAAACGGGGGAGTTTCCACAGCACTTAACCTTGCGCTGAAGGAAATGACGGGTGATTATTTTTCTTGGTTAAGCCACGACGACAGATACTATCCCAATAAGATAGAAAGTCAGGTTAATTATCTTAAAAAGTTTGATGAAAACACCATTCTTTATTCCGACTATGATCTGATGGATGAAAATTCGAATATTTTTGCGGTAGCAAACAAGAATCATACGGAATTGATGAAAAAGAAAGAATACGCTTTGCTGAGAGGAGCGATAAACGGCATCACCTTACTGATCCCTATGAAAGCCTTTGAGGTGTGCGGTAATTTCAGGGTTGATCTAAGATGCACGCAGGACTATGTTTTGTGGCTGAAAATGATGACGAGCGGTTTTGTGTTTGTACACCAGCCCGAGGTTTTGGCAACGACAAGATTGCACGGAAAACAGGTTACAAATACAAATCCCAAGGTCGTTACCGAGGGTAACGTATTGTGGAATGACATAACGGAGGCTTTCCCGACAGAAAAAAAGATCGAGCTTGATGGGTCCGAATACGAGTATTATTTGAATATGCGTAAGTTTATGCTTACGACTCCTTACGAGGGCACTGTAAAATATATCGAGGGAAAAATCGAAGCTATCGAAAAAGAAGCGGCAGAAAAGTCGAAAAACGTTCTTGTCAGCGTTGTAATACCTTTTTACAACCGTAAGGAGGTTTTGGAGAATGCAATTAATTCGGTTTTGAACCAAACTCACAAAAACATCGAGCTTATACTTGTTAACGACGGAAGCGACACGGTAGATTTCTTAAAAAAATATGAAAACGCAGATAATATAAAGCTTATTAACCTCGAAAAAAATCAGGGAGTATCCAACGCGAGAAACGTCGGTATTTTAAATTCAAGCGGCGAATACATCGCTATGCTTGATTCCGACGATCTTTTCCTTGAAAATAAAATCGAAAAACAGCTTAAATACATGATCTCCGCCAAAGCAGACTTCAGCTATACCTCATACATAAGAAATAACGGCGTCAGCGAATTTCCGATAAATTGCGATATGACCGACAATATGTTGGAAAAATGTATATACAGTTGTGTTATTGCTACCCCCACTATAATGTTTAAAAAGGAATTTCTTGAAAAAAGCGGGTTAAGATATGACTCAAGTTTGCATTTGGGGGAGGACTGCTGTCTTTATCTTGATGTTTTAAAGCACACCGATATAAAGTACATTGACGAGTATCTTACGGTAGTAAACGTGAATGAAAACAGTGCTTCTCAAAATACGGAAAAATTGTCGCTGGGATTGAAAAACATTCTTCGTCACGTTTTAAACGATGAATGTTTCTTCAAACAAACGTATGCCGTAGCCCACCTCTGTTGCGGTCTTGTCACTACCGCTTTAAGTAACGAAGTGAGGGTCATTCCGGCTGACGATCCGAATTACAGACCCGAGAAAGTCGGCTTTTTCAAAAAAGCAAGGCGAGTTCTCAAGGAAAAAGGGTTCGTTTACTGTGTTAAACGTGCATTCAGAGGTCCTGCGCGAAGAATAAAAAGATATTGGAACGCTTTGACACATAAAGGTGTTTGGTATTGCATTAAGAGAGTTTGTCATAAGGTTAAATATAACTTTATCGTTCTCGGAAGAAAGTTTAAAAGAAAAAAATAAATGAGAGGAGTTTTTGGGTTTTGAAAAAGATCAGAGTAATGAGCATATTCGGAACAAGACCCGAGGCAATAAAGATGGCGCCCTTGGTTAAGGAGCTTGAAAAGAGGGATGAAATCGAATCGATCGTTTGCGTTACCGCACAGCACAGAGAGATGCTCGACCAGGTGCTCGCGACCTTCGATATCAAGCCCGACTATGACCTCAATATGATGAAGCAGGGACAGACGCTTGTCGATATAACAAACAGAGCTCTCAGCGGTGTTGACTCCGTGATCAAAGAGGCAAAGCCCGACATCGTGCTCGTACACGGCGATACCTCCACCACATTTGCCGGCGCATTGGCGGCATTCTATAACCAGGTCGCAATCGGTCACGTCGAGGCGGGACTCCGCACCTACAACAAGTATTCGCCCTACCCCGAGGAAATGAACAGACAGATGGTCGACTGTATGACCGATATGTATTTTGCTCCCACCGAGCTCAGCAAGGAAAACCTGCTTAAAGAAAATTACGACGAAAGCAAGATATACGTCACCGGTAATACTGCCATCGATGCCATGAGCACCACGGTCGAAGAGGGATATACCCACCCCGAGCTCGAATGGCTGAACGGCGACAAGATGATACTCCTCACAGCTCACAGAAGAGAAAACCTCGGCGAGCCCATGAGAAACATTTTCAGAGGCATAAGAAGGGTGCTTGACGAGGTCAAAGGCATAAAGGTTATTTATCCCATACACAAAAACCCGCTTGTAAGACAGGCGGCAGACGAGATCTTCGGAGATTGCGACAGAGTTAAATTGATCGAGCCCCTCGAGGTATTCGATTTCCACAACTTCCAGAACGTCTCCCACCTCATACTGTCCGACAGCGGCGGTATCCAGGAGGAGGCCCCCTCTCTCGGCAAGCCCGTACTCGTTCTCAGAGATACGACCGAGCGCCCCGAAGGTATTGCGGCAGGCACACTGAAGCTCGTAGGTACCGATGCCGACACCATCTATAAGGAAACAATGCGTCTGCTCACCGATAAAGCCGAATATGAGCGTATGAGCCGTGCATCCAACCCCTACGGTGACGGTCACGCGAGCGAGCGCATCGTCGATGCCATAATCGAAAAATTCGGTAAATAATCACAATAGATTTATAAAAACCAAAAGGAAATGTCTTTAAATGAAAGATAAGTTTTCCAAGCTTGTAAACGTATATAAAAAATACGGCTTTATAGGCTTTTGCAAGAAGCTGTATGCTTATATTGTCGCAAACTATTTTAACAAGATAAGCTTCGCCGTGTTTTTTAACCCAAAGAAATACCGAAAACAGTTTTCGGAAATACTGAATTCCGATAAGTTTGACCGTATCGTGCTCTGGCGAAGCAGCTTCGGCTATAACGTTCCGCTGTTTCAAAGGCCACAGCATATTGCAAACAATCTGTCGAAAAACCGTTGCCTCGTATTGTACGAAGTTACCACTATGACGGATAAGGTCAAGACGGTCAAATACTTCTCGGATAACCTCTATCTTGTGAATTATAATAACATTTTGCTCAACAAGATATTGATGAAAGAGCTTGAAAAGATAGATAAGCCGAAATTCGTGCAGCTCTATTCAACAGACTGGAAGCTGTCGGTCGAAAACATCAAGGACTATATGGCAAAGGGATACGGCTTTATCTATGAGTATATCGACGATATAAGCCCCGAGCTCGCCGGCACAAAGGACTTGCCAAAGAATATTGCCGATAAATATGAGTTTGCAATGAGTAATAAGGACGTTTTCGTTGTCGTGACAGCAGACCTCCTGAAACAAGATGTTATCAACCACAGAGGCGAGACCAATATGGTCATGTCATCGAACGGAGTCGACTACTCGTTTTTTGAGGAGATAGACAAAGACTTCGATTTTATGCCCGAGTTTAAGGCAGTGCTCGAAAAGGGCAAGCCGATCATGTGCTATTACGGCGCTCTGGCAAAGTGGTTCGATTATGATCTCGTTAAAAAAATCGCAAAAACGGACAGATATTCGGTCGTGCTTTTCGGAATCAAATACGATGAGTCGTTCGACGAGAATATGAAGGACGAAGAAAACGTATATTTCCTCGGTCCCGTTGATTATAAGATACTCAAGAATTATGCGGCAAGGTGCGACATCCTCACGATACCGTTTTTGATCAACGATATCACAAAGGCGACAAGTCCCGTAAAGCTTTTTGAGTATATGGCTCTCCATAAGCCCATCGTAACGACCGATATGAACGAGTGCCGTAAATATGAAAGCGTTTTGCGCGCGACAAATGCCGACGATTTTATTGCTAAGCTCGACTGCGCAATGGAGCTCAAAAACGATGAAAAGTATATGGCTCTCCTCGATAAAGAGGCAAGAGAAAACGATTGGTCTATGAAAGCAAAGGCGATCATCGACCTTATATCACGAACATCACCGTGAACCCTTTTGTTTAAACCCCCCGCTTTCTTTCGAAGAAAGCTTGGCAAAGAACTTGACTCTCTTGGTTTGTGCAAGTCATATAGATTTGCACAAACCTTTTTATTTGTACTTTCTTTGTTTATGCGGTACTTACTTTCGAAGAAAGCTTGGCACCGTGAACCCTTTTATAAAAAGGGTTCAGGACTCCCCAAAACATTCCCCTACTTTCTTGAAAGAAAGTAGGCAAAGAACTTTGACTCTATGGGTCTGTGCAGGTTATATAAGCTTGTACAGACCTTTTTTGTTTGCACAAGCTATGATTACATAAAGTTTTTTACAACCTCCACCTCTACGCACAAACCTTTCACATGGCACATAAAAAACAAATACATCGCACAGATAACACCTCTATATACCAAATACCCCCCCCCCCGCACAGCAGCTATGTTATCTTTATCAAGAAGTAGTATCTTCACCTATTACACAAACAAAAGACCTCTGTGTGCATCCAATAAAGTTTGCAAAAATGTGCGCGGAGGGGGAATCAAAAGGGGGAGGAGTGCAACGGAGCCCCTTTTTGCCGTGAGGGAGAGTATGAGAGGGGGAGACGTGGGTCTCCCCCTTTCAGAAAACGCCCTCTTTGGTAACTTTCGTAGGCTGTCGAGAAAGTTACGAAAAAAGCTCTTCGGGTAAAGTAATTTTTTATGTGTACTATTTTTTTGTAAAATAGCACACCCTCTGTAGTTACTTTCTCAGCGTAAAAAAGAAAGTTACGAAAAAAGCTCTTCAAGTAAAGTAATTTGATGAATTGTCAATCTAAGTGCAACACTTTTTAAGAGAAAGTTCAAATAAATCTATAGGTTTTTGAAAATGCAAAACTTTTTTTGGCCTGGCGTTAATAAGCGCCAGGTTCTTTTTTAATGTTGCAGGACTAACCCGAGAAAGATTTCTGCCTTTAGGATAAAATTCTCTTAAAAGACCATTTAAGTTTTCGTTAGTTCCTTTTTGCCAAGCGCAATATGGGTCA
>JAFSAM010000082.1 GCA_017441005.1 Clostridia bacterium
GGATCCAGCCGTTTCCGCCTTCTTCCTTTTCGTCTGCTTTATCTTCGCCTTCATTCTCGCCTTCGGAGGGAGTGCTTGCTTCGGGCTCTGTTTCCTCTACGGGATCAGTTGCCTCTGCGGGCTGGCTCTCTGCGGGATCGGTAGCCTCAGGCTGTGTTGCCTCGGGCTCGGTCTCTTCGGGCTCGGTCTCTTCGGGCTTGTATGCGTCTACAAGACCCTGGAGATATTCAGCAGTCTTGCCCTCGGGGAGCTTAACGTCTGTAATATCTGTGATGATTGCGTTTGCAAATCCGAGCTGTACGTCTTCACCTGTCCAACCTGTGAAGTCTACTGTGCAAGCTGCGGGCATATTGTTTGTAGCACCCATGGATGCCTGGTTGATGGACCATGCGTTTGCAAAGTTACCGCCGTTGATCTTAAGAGTAGCAATACCGTCGGTATTGGTCATACCTGTAGGACCAACCAAGTTGATATCGCACTCGTAAGTACCGCCGTTGATGGTGATGTTTACGTTACCGGAGAAGGGAGCCTTCGACTGAACCGTACCGAATATCTGACCGAGAACTGTCGTTGTTCCGCCGAGGGTAAGGTTAACGTTTGCTTCTTCCATAGAAGCACTTGCAACTGTTCCCCACATACCGCCTGTGATGTAGTTGTATGTACCGGACATAACCGTAAGTGTGGGGTTTTCACCTGTGGACTTAGCATATCTGTGACCTGCGCCAAGGCTGATGTAGTTGGTGTTTACGCCTTCAAAAGCTTCGTCTGTAGGATAGCAGTTGATGCCTTCGCCTACGTATGTGCAGTATTCGTCAAATGTGATCGCACGACCGCCTGCTACTGTAGCGATGTCGATGTTTTCCCAGATGGAGGAACCGAGAATGGATACCATCGCGGGTGTATTTACGATCATCTTAGCATCTGCTGTTTCTCTGTAGTCAACACCATCCCAAACGGATGTGAACTTGATTACGTTGTTCTTGAAGTTTGCTGTGAATACGTCTCTTACGGATGCACCGCTGCCCCAGCATTCCTTTTCACCGAAGTAAACGGGACCGCAGATAACGATCGTACCGCCTGTCTCAGCAAGCATTTCTGTTGCCTGGTAGAAAGCGGTGGTCAAGTGCCACTTGGGATAATCAGCGGAGGGGTCGAAATCCTCATGCTCAGCGGGCTTCAAGGGGTTGTTGGCATCAGTACCTGTGCCGTCGCCTTCAAGTTCGCCTGTTACAACATAGCTTTCGTCTCTGGGAGCGTCCTTGATAAAGATTACTTTATCGCTTCCGGGAACGAGCTTTGTGGGGTCAGCACCGGGTTCTGTAGCGGGTGCTGCGGATACGCTGAACGCGAACATGGTCGCAACCATTGCTACTGCCAATGCCAAAACCAAAAGTTTTGCAAAGTTTTTCATAGTAAAACTCTCCTTTAAAAATTTTAATACTTTTCTGTCGCGATCACCGGAAAACGGCGACACGGACCAGATATAATTAACAATATGATTATATCATTTTTTTATCATTTTGGCAATTACTTTAAAACATTTTTGTAAGTTTGAACAATTGGAAAACATATTTTTTGTACATCAATACTACCTTCATTTTCTTAAATAAATAATAGACCCATCAAATGCTCATTCTAACGTTTTTTATGTTATTGCAAAATAACAAAAGGCCGTCATAAAGACGACCTTTTTCAATTGTGATTATTTCTTTTTGAGCTTGATGAATATGATCGCAGACAAAGTACCGATTATCGCTACCGATACAACGATCACAATGATCAAAGTGATCATCAAAGCATCTGAGCCCTCGGGCTCCTTATCAACCTTCTCGGAATCTGATTCTGCGGGATCTTCATTATCTGTCGGAGCAGAAGCGGACTCATCCCCGTCTTCCGCAACGGTCGGATCGGAATCTGTTTCTCCTTCTGTTTCTTTGGGAGTTTCAACAGCTCTCGTAGCCTCGGGCTCGGTATCTACGACCTGGGGAGGAATATATTTAAAACTGTCGGGGATCTTGATATCCTCAAAATCTCCTGCGGGAATGAGAGCGAGGATCTGTGACAGTGCAGCCGAATCTCCTGTATAATTCATAAAGTCAAGGGTCACTGTTGCAGGAGCATTATTCCTGAATCCGGGAGCACATTCTGAAAGTGACCACGCATTGCTGAAATCGCCGCCGTTTATAACAATATCAAGTGTACCGTCGGAGTTTGTCATACCTGTGGGACCGACACCGTATATGTCGCACTCATAAGTTCCTGCATTGATGGTAAGATTTACGTGTCCGCTGAAGTCTGTGTTTTTACCGATAGAGCCATTGATCACACCGAGGACCTTTGTCGTTCCTTCAAGTGTAAGATATACGGTAGCGTTGGTCATTTCCTTGCCGGTGCTTACGCCCCAAAGCGCGCCTACTACCTTGTTATAAGTACCCGACTGTACGGTAAGTGTGGGTATCTGGTCATCGCCTCTTGCATATCTGTGACCGCCGGAAAGACTGACGTAGTTTGTAGCAACCTCTTTATAAGCCTCGTCGGAGGGATAGCAGTTAACGCCCTCACCGATCAAGGTGGGACAGCTTGCAAAAGAAATTACACGGTCTGTACCCTTTGTTTCGATATCGATATTCTCCCAGATCGAGGAGCCGAGTACACCGATCTCTGCAGGTGTTTCGATCGTGATCTTTGCCCCTGCGGTCTCTCTGTAGTCAACACCGTTGTATACAGAAGTGAACTTGATTACTTTCTTTGTTCCCCATTTTGCGGTAAATACGTCCTTGGTTGTACCGCCGGAGCCGTAGCTTTCGCCAACACCGAAATGAACGGGACCGCAAATTACGATGGTACCGCCCTCATCCATAAGGAGCTCGGTTGCCTGATAAAACGCTGTCTGAAGGTGATTCTGGGGAGCATCCGCGCTGGGGTCAAACTGCTCGTGATCAATGGGAATATAAGGATTATCCGCATCAACACCCGAGCCGTCGCCCGAAAGCTTGCCTCCCTCGGGAGCATCCTTAATGAATACTACTCTTTCGCCCGTAGGCTGGAGAGTCGTGGGGTCTACCCTTTTTGCCGACTCTGCGGCAGATGAAGAAAATGCGGTCAAAGCCATGATCATACATACTGCCATCGCCAAAACAAAAAACTTAAAGGTTCTTTTCATTTTGTTACACATCCTTTTTATATTAATGATGCACTATTTTAACTACTAACATTTTATCACTCAAAAAGCCAAAATTCAATGTCCTGTTTTGTCTTTTTAAATCGCAAAAAATGTCCTTATTTGCAATTAAGTGTCTTTTTTTGCGGTTCTTTTAAGCATTATTTCGACTTCTCTGCCGATCACGTCCGCCATTCTCAAAAAGCCTGCATCATTCGGATGAGCATCGTCTACGGTGTATACGTTTCCGTATCTTCCGCCGAATATTGCGTGTCCGTCGATGAAGCTTACAAGATCGTCGCCGTGCTCTTTTGCATACATATATGTGTCAAAAACGATTTTTCTTCGTTTGATCAGGTCCTCGTTTCTGTAAATCACCTTTACTCCCGAAACAAATATGATGGGGGTATCGGGATTCTTCTCTCTGTATGCCAGATAAAGAGGAAGGTGGGTCGCCTTCAGGTGCTCTGCATTGGGGGCATTATAGTCGTAGTCGCAAACAAATACCGATGCATCGAGCGATGCGAGATAGTCAACTATCTCCTTTTCGCCCTTTGCACTGCCCGAAAAGCCGAGGTTTATGTGGTCGCAGTCAAGATCGTGCGATATGATCGACTGATAGCTGTTGCTCGGCTTGGAGGCACATCCGCCCTGGGTGATCGACGAGCCGTAATAAAGCACCGGCTTATCGTATTTGTACCTGTCTCCGTGGTCTATCCTGCTTCCCTCTCTTAAGCCGATATAAAGCTCGTCAACTCTGTTGTAAAGCGGGAAGTTTATCTCAAAGCTTCTCATTCTTTTATCGGGCAAGCGTGCCAACGATTCGTATCCGTCGGTCACATCCTTCGGAGGCACAAACGTCTTGACGTAAGTGCAAGTGCCGTCCTCTACCTCATACAGGTCAAAGCCCGTGCTTCCCGTCCTCGGCATGTGTGAAAAATTACGCACCATCGGCAACACACACTTTATTGCAATATAGTCGGAATCGGTAGAAAAACGCACTCTGCCGCCCGCTGTATTGAAGTTCAGCGAAGCTACTCCCGTGCTTACGGAGTTCGCCACACTTTCAGGCATTCTTTTGAACACGTCAAGCTCTCCAAGATACAGTCCGTACAGATCAAACGGCGCTTTTTTTACGTCGTAAAATACCACGTCGTCAAGCTCGAGAGTGGTCTTTACCTCCAAATTCTTATCTATCTTGGCGATATCATCCTCGATCTTCTTTTTTGTCTCTGCCATTATTCTTACCTCTTTCGCGTTTCTTTCACATCTATTTTACATTTTATCACAGAGTTTTGAAAAGTCAATACGCAAATACCCTTGACAATTGCTCTTTTTTATTGCATAATAATAAGGATAGAAATTATTTTGCAAAAGGGGTTTATACAAATGGCAAAAGACAAGAAAATGGTAGAGGATATTACCTCTATGGACGTCGACTTCGCCCAGTGGTACACTGATATCTGTAAAAAGGCGGAGCTTGTAGAATACACCAGCGTTAAAGGCTGTATGGTCATCAGACCCTACGGCTATGCTATATGGGAACACATGCAAAGAATCCTTGACGGTATGTTCAAGGAGCTCGGTCACGAGAACGTTTGCATGCCTATGTTCATTCCCGAAAGTCTGCTCAACAAGGAAAAGGATCACGTCGAGGGCTTCGCTCCCGAGGTTGCCTGGGTAACTCACGGCGGTAAAGAGGAGCTCGAGGAAAGACTCTGTGTCCGTCCCACCTCCGAAACTCTCTTCTGCGAGCATTATGCAAACATCGTTCACTCCTACAGAGACCTTCCCAAGCTCTATAACCAGTGGGTAAGCGTTGTAAGATGGGAAAAGACCACCCGTCCCTTCCTCCGCTCCAGAGAGTTCCTCTGGCAGGAGGGTCACACCATCCACGCTACTGCTGACGAGGCCATCATCGAAACAGAGCAGATGCTCAACGTATATGCTAAATTCTGCGAGGAATATCTCGCTATGCCCGTAGTTAAGGGCAAAAAGACCGAAAGCGACAAGTTCGCGGGCGCTGTCTCGACCTATGCCATCGAAGCATTGATGCACGACGGTAAGGCTCTTCAGGCAGGCACCTCTCACTACTTCGGCGACGGCTTTGCAAAAGCTTTCGACATCATGTTCACCGACAAGGAAAACAAAAAGGTTTATCCGCACCAGACATCCTGGGGCGTTACCACAAGACTTATCGGCGCTATCATTATGACTCACGGCGACGACTCCGGTCTTGTTCTTCCTCCCGCGGTCGCTCCCATTCAGACTGTCATCATTCCTATTGCTCAGCATAAAGAGGGCGTACTCGAAAAGTGCGCCGAGGTAAGAGACAGACTTGCTAAAAAGTTCAGAGTTAAGCTCGACGACAGCGACAACTCTGCCGGCTGGAAGTTCTCCGAATACGAAATGAAGGGTGTTCCCCTCCGTCTCGAAATGGGTCCGCGCGACATTGAAAACAACCAGTGCGTTCTCGTAACAAGACACGACAGACAGAAGTACTTTGTATCCCTCGACAACCTTGAGGCTGAGATCGAAGAAAAGCTTCAGATCGTTCGCGACGGCATCTTCAAGAAGGCTCTCGAAAACCGCGAAAAGCACACCTACGAATGCCATTCCATCGACGAGATCAACGCGAAGCTTGCCGAAAACGGTGACGGCTTCGTAAAAGCAATGTGGTGCGGCGACGAGGCCTGCGAGGATAAGGTCAAGGAATTGACCGGTGTCGGCTCAAGATGTATTCCTATGGATCAGGAGCATTTCAGCGATACCTGCGTTTGCTGCGGCAAAAAAGCTACTCACATGGTTTACTGGGGTAAAGCTTATTAATCAAAAAGGATACTGTTATGTATAAATACCGAAAACAGATCGGCAAAAATAAATCATCCCCCGATTACGCTACGGCAATAATTGCCGTAGCGTTGTCGGTCTTCGGCATATTTATGGTTGCAAGTGCCACAAATGGCAGTGACAACACCTACGTCATCAAGCAATCCTTTGCGGTCTTTCTCGGTATTTGTGCTATGATCATTCTTTCATACGTCAATTACGAGATCTTTCTGAACACGAGGCTGTGCGTCGCGCTGTTCTGTCTTGAGGTCTTTCTGCTTGTGCTTACCCTGCTTATAGGTGTGGGAAGCGGTAACCGAAACTGGATCGAATTCACCGGTCTGTCCCTCAACATACAGCCGTCGGAAATCGTGAAGATACTGTTTATCGTCACATTCGCAAAGCATCTTGACTACGTAAAAGACGACCTCAACAAGTATTATTCGGTATTGCTGCTTCTGCTTCACGCAGGAATAGTCATCGGACTTGTGCTCCTTCAGGGCGACCTCGGCTCGGCACTTGTTTTCTGCTTTATCATGCTTGCTATGTGCTATACACAGGGTATCAGCCTCTGGTATCTGCTCGGCAGTGCCGTTGCAGCAATTCTTGCGGCACCCTATCTTTGGGGATTCTTAAAACCCTATCAGCAGCAACGTATCCTGGTCGGCTTCAATCCCGAATCCGACCCTCTCAACTACGGCTATCAGCAGATACTTTCCAAGCAAGCGGTTGCCAACGGCGGTATTTTCGGAACGGGCTATATGAATGCCGCAGTCTCTCCGACCATCCCCTATAACCACACCGATATGATATTCGCTGTAGTAGCAGAAGAATTCGGTATTGTCGGTGTATTTTTCATATTTGCTCTGCTTATTATGCTTGTCCTTCGTATAATCAAGGGGGCATTCATCGCACGAAAAGACTTCGGCTCGGCAATATGTGCGGGAATCGCGGCTATGATAATTGCACAGACGGTCGAAAACATCGGTATGTCGCTCGGTGTACTCCCTATCGTCGGAATCACTCTTCCCTTCATAAGCTACGGCGGCTCGTCGGTGATCAGTATGTTTATGGGAATAGGTCTTGTTATGAGCATCTACCGCTACAGAAGCAAATACTTCTTCGAGAGAGAATCGTCATAATTTTTATATGACAATTCATCTGCAAAAAAATACGGAGATACGTTTTTGGCGTATCTCCGTTTTTTACGTTTCCATCACTTTCGCTGTCTTGGCTCGGTAGGCCATACAATATCTTCCTCACGCATAATGAAAAAGCCCAAATCCTCCGGCGTGGTAAACTCTAATTCAAGCAGCGGCTGGTCAATAAAACTGCCTTCTCCCCCGAGAAATGCCTTAAAATAAATATCCTCATTCCCCGAAGTATATTCCGCCGGTATTTTCCAATAAACGCCCGTCATCGACGAATTAAAACCACCATAAGCCCCCAAACGAACAATAGCTTCATAATAAGTCATGCCTTCCTTAATATTAAGCGCTTTTTCCATAGTTGTTCTTATTGTAGGGTATTGGGTCTGTAAAGCCACATAATCCAACGCTTCCGGTCTCGGTAAAGTTACTTTTACTTCTTCCGTTTCAGGTATGTCCTTGTACCCAAACCAAAGCAAAAAATCCGAATATGATTCATATTTGCTTTTATAATAGCTTTCGTACAAGTATGTTGAATAATCGGGATAATCGCTTTTTATTCTTTCGGGATCATAAGTAAAACCGTCTATCTCAAAACTGCCCACAGCATTTGCAGGCGCTTTTCCTCCGCTCTGTTTCAAAATGGCATTCAATCCATCCGACTGTTTTTTCAGAATGAATCTTACGTGCAAAAAACTTCCGTCATCCAATTGCCATTCATATCGGTACATCAAATCCGAGGTGTTTTTTCCGGTGCTCCCCAGAAGCTTCACCGCTTCATAATACGTTATACCGCCGCTTTTATCTTCAGCCAATTTGAGCGCCGCTTCGGCAGATACTACGGTATTTATATAATTATCGTCAATTTCTTTATTTAAATCCGTTTCGGCAGGTTCAGTCGCCACCGAAGTCTCCGCTGTCGAGTTTTTTTCTGAAAAATCAGATGAATAACTATCGTTACAAGCCGCTAAACAAAAAACCAATACCGAAAGCAGCAAGATAAGTGTAAAAAATTTTAATATCTCTTTTTTTATATCACTCTTCAACATAATAGTTTTCCCATCACCGAATATATCAAAAGTAATCATTTTTTGTTTTTCTCAAATACTCGCAAAATGCGGCCGAAGCGGCATTTGTATAGCCCTCTTCAGCCGTCATTTTTTTATTATTATATTCTTTCAAGCTCCTCGAAGCCGTCGACATCCCCCGTTCTTACGGGAAGAAGCGAGAAGGTAAAGCTGAACTGCTTTTCCTTGAGTCTGAGCTTTTCGTCAAGCTCTACTCCGCACGATGCAGAGCCGATGCCGCTGTGCTTATAGTCAACGCTGACGTAAGTTACCTTTTCGGGTTCAAGCTCGTAATCGTGGGCAGTCTTGGTCAAATACTCGGCGCTGAAATGGGATACACCGAATTCAAAGCCGCTCTTCTTCATAAACAGCAAACCGTGGCCTACGGCAGATGCTACCGTCGCCCACTTTGTATTGTAGTGAGACGAGTTTTCCTGCGGTCTTACATAGTGCTCAAAGTTATCGGTCGCCGTAGTTTCGTAAACACCCATCTTTGCCTCAAGGCGCTTATCAACGTAGCTTTCAACGGGTCCGTAACCGAAATACTTGACATATTCAGCTCCCGCTTTCATTACAAATTCATATCCGAATCTGGGCAACCAGGTTGCAACGGGATCGACATCAACGTCGGTCGATATTTCAAGTCTTCCGTCACTCGTTACGGTATATGCGACCTTCAGCTTGCATACGGGCTTGACCACAAACGAGCATACCGCCATATCCGCAACAACGGTCACGGAATCTCCGTCGGCGTGGTCGATCTTTACCGAATAGCACTTTGTCTTGCAGGTATGGAAGAATTCTTTTTCCCAATGAACTCTGATCTTACGGTCATTGTCGATGGGCGCACGCCATATCCTCGGTCTTACGGGACGGTCGAGCATCTCCTTACCCTCATCGTTTATACTTACAAGCAAGCCCTTCAGCTTGTCGATCGAATACTTCAATTCTCCGACGTTTATCTCGATGTATCTCTCGTCCTCGGTGCAGTCGACTTCAAAGCATTTTGCGCTGACAGACGGTATCTCGGTATCGGTGCATATTTCAAACTGATCGTGACCTATCTCGTGGAATACGTCTGCCCAAGGAGTAGCACAGTTTGTCACTAACGATACGTTCAGATATCCGTAGCCGTATACGCCCGAAAGGTCGAATGCTATCTCCGCACTCTCAAAAGGCGCTACGTCAAGAGAATTGATCACGCCCTCCTTGATGACCTTGCCGTTGCACTCGATATTCCATACTATATCAATATCGCTGAGATCGCTGAAATTTCTTAAATTCTTTATTTCAAATAAGCCCTTTTCAAGGTCTGTTGCCTTTATCCTGTAAGGCTTGTACACCTGCTTCATCTCAAGCATACCCGTATGTACGCGTCTGTCGGGATATACAAGTCCGTCGACGCAGAAGTTTCCGTCGTTCGGGAAGTCGCCGAAGTCGCCTCCGTAGGTAAAGCCCATTTTTCCCTTTCCGTCAACGTCTATCATAACGCTGTGATCGGTATATTCCCATACGCATCCGCCGAAGAAGCGGTCGTTTTCATATATTACGTCCCAATAATCCGAGATGTCGCCCGGGCCGTTGCCCATAGCGTGGCTGTATTCACAGAGGAAGAGTGCCTGTGTATACTCGGGAATGCTGAAATAATTTTTACAGTACTCGACCGAAGGATACATACGGCTTTCCATATCGACAACGTCGATCTGCTGTACCTTGTTTGCATAAAGCTCGGCATTTGCGCCCTCATAGTGGATGAGTCTCGAATTGTCTCTGCTCTTTATCCAACGGCTCATTGCAACAAAGTTACAGCCATATCCCGCCTCGTTACCCATAGACCAGAAAATTATACAAGCGTGGTTCTTGTCTCTTTCGACCATAAGCTTGGCTCTGTCTACGTATGCGTGCTCCCACGCAGGATCGTCCGAAATATAGTGACGGGTATACTGTCTCGTGAGATTCTGGTTTGTATAATCCATTCCGTGAGTCTCGATATCCGCCTCGTCTACAACGTAAAAGCCCAGTCTGTCACATAATTCGAGGAATCTCGGATCGTTAGGATAATGGCTTGTTCTTATCATATTAACGTTGTGGCGCTTCAGTATGTAGAGGTCACGGAGCATGTGCTCCATTGGTGTTACGTGGCCGAGGAGGTGGTGGCTGTCATGGCGGTTTACACCCTTTGCCTTTACCTTTTTGCCGTTTATAAGAATAACGTTGTCGACAAGCTCATATTTTCTGAAGCCTACGTCAAATTTTATATATTCACCGCCGTAAAGAAGATAAAGCTCATACAGAAGCGGCGATTCGTCACTCCAAAGCTCGGGGGACGAAACACGGAAGGATACGCCGGTCTCGGATGCAAAGCTTCCGTTTCTTATAAGCTCGCCGTCGGGGCCGTAGAAGAAATACTCTATATCTCCCTCAACCGTTGCCTCTGTCTCTACGGTCAAAACACCGTCGGTATAGCTTCCGTCAAGCTCGGGACGGACAAACACGTCACGGATGCGCTCCTCTTCTCTGAAAAGCAAAAATACCTCTCTGAATATGCCCGAATATCTGTACATATCCTGGTCCTCAAGATAACTGCCGTCACACCACTTGAGTACTAACACCTTGATCGTATTCTTGCCTAATTTTACATAATCGGTAATGTCGATCTCACTCGACATGTGGCTTACCTGACTGTAGCCCGCAAGCTCATCGTTTATCCAAAGATAAAAACAGGATTCAACACCCTCAAAGTTTATATAAGTCCTTTTTGCGGCAATATCCTTTTCGGTCAGCGTAAATTCGCGCATATAAAGTCCGCAGGGAATATCGTCGGGAACATGCGGGGGATCTATCGGGAACGGATAACGCACATTTGTATAGTTCGGTGTATCGTAGCCCCTTCCGAGATATGTCTGCCAGCTTGAGGGAACGTCTATTCTGTCGTTCTCCTTATCTGCAGCAAAATATGACTCGATATCTTCTACGTCATACACCGAGGGATACCATCTGAATGCCCATTCACCGCACAAGGTCTTGAAAAATACGGACTTCGATCTCTGTCCCTTTTTTGCGTCCTCAAAGGTAGAATAAGGAATATAATATGCTCTCGGTTTTTCGCAGTTATAGTGTAAAACGTCTAAATTTCTGTGATAGTTCGGAAGCTTGATCATTTTTTCATCTTTCCCTTTCTTAAATATTTGCCTTGATGATTTCATTATAGCACACAAGTCTGCATTTTAAAAATATACAATATACAAATAAATATACACAAAATTAAAGTTTTCATCTAAAAATACGTTATTTTGATGTATTTTATTTCCGAACACGTGTTATTCCGATAATGCGATCACCCTTTTGCAGCCGATTATGGTATAGTCCACGTCGTCCTTATAAAGCGGCAGATATTCCACGTCGGAATACAAAGCCTCGATACATTCGCCGTCGCCTAAATATATCGCAACGTGGCATACGCTCCACGACCACGGGCGACGGTAAAACACAAGATCTCCGGGTAACAGTTCTCCTATCGGAACATCCTTGAATTTCGGGTCGGCATACATCAGTCTTGAATTATATTCCTCCATTGTAGAGTGCTGTACGGGGTCAAGTCCGTCGGGATAAATGCCTATCGTATAAAGGCACTGGAGCACCAGTCCGGAGCAGTCCACTCCCTCGCCCGGCTTGCCCGACGCACCCACGACAAAGGGTGTTTTCAGATACTCCTTCGCGCGGGAAATGAATACGTCTATTATTTCGTCACGTGTGCTTTGCTTTGTTATTCTGACGGGTGAAACATACGTGCCGAGGTTGTACCACTCGTCCTCGGTAAAGCCCATACTGAGCCAGGTCTCAAGATCGACGTTGCCCGTATAATCAAGCGCGTTCTTACCCTGATAAAATGCAACCTCGTCCTCCAATCTTTCAGTGTAATACCCCCACGTATACGGTCTCATACCAAGCTTTTTCTCGACATAATAGACTTTCAGTCCCATTATCCCCTGCTTCAGCTTATAGCCTCCGCCGTCTACACTACCCGTCTCGTATCTCGGGCTGTACCAGCCCTCCGGGGCGGTGTAGCCCAAAGACAACTCTTCGTTTTTGAGAGAAGATGTCTCCTCGGTGAAAGCTTCGGTTTCGGGCAGAAAAAAAGTCTCATCCGACTCGATTTCGGTTTTCGGGACGGTGGGCGTATCCTCGGGAGAGCGTGTTATTTTCGAGGAAACGGTCCTTCTTTCTTCGGTAAATAAAACGGTTTCCGTTTGCCCGCCTGATATTTGTTCTACATTATCCTCTGTACCGTTGCATCCCACAATGTAAAACAGAAGCAACAAGCACAAAAAAACGAGTTTTTTTCTTTTTATCATTTCGGTCGTTTCTCCAACATGATCATTACGTATTAATTCTAACATTTTTGCAGGGCTTTATCAAGGTTTTGTCAAAAACTGTTGAAAAAAATTATTATTTATGATAAAATAAGCCGTTCTTGGTTTTTTGTATACTAAAAAAAGATAGATGGAATACTAACCTCAAAAAAAGAGGTGCTTTTTGCGGTTTATGAAAAATTTTTTTGAAAATCTCGGTATAGGATTCCTGCTCGGGATCATGCTTTTCGGCATTATTGCCGTTATGATCGCTTCGTATATTTATTAATTGAAGAAAGGCGGTATTTTTTATGAAAATGAGAATAGACAAGCTGCTCACCTCTATGGGTCTTGCAACCCGTACTGAAGCGGCTAAAGCCGCCAGGCAGGGGCTTATCAGGCTCAACGGTAAAGTCATTTCCAAGGCAGACGAAAAGATCGACCCCGAAATCGATTCCGTCGAATATTTGGGCAAAAAGGTCGAATACAAAAAATACGTATATATAATGATGAACAAGCCCTCGGGCGTCGTATCGTCCACCGACGGAAAGGACGGCGATACCGTCATATCACTTTTGCCGGACGAGC
This sequence comes from Clostridia bacterium, assembly GCA_017441005.1. GTDB lineage: Bacteria > Bacillota > Clostridia > Oscillospirales > CAG-272 > RGIG1995. Next base: position 13,145 of record JAFSAM010000082.1, read on the forward strand.
TTCAAAGATGCGGTCTTTTTCCCTGCGGAAGACTCGACAAGGATACCGTGGGTCTTCTCATTGTCACAAACGACGGAAGCACTGCCCACTACCTGCTCTCGCCCAAAAGACACGTAAGCAAGATCTATCATCTGAAAACTCTCTGTCCCGTTACACAAAACGACATAGATATTTTGCAAAGCGGTGTAAAATTAGACCACGGAGACATCGCCCGCCCCGCAAAGGTTGAAGTCATCAATGAAAACGAGCTCAACATCACCATCGTCGAGGGAATGTATCACCAGATCAAACGAATGCTCGAAGCGGTAAACAATAAAGTCATCTTCCTCGAAAGGATCGAATTCGGCACTATTCCGCTCGACAGGTCGCTCGAACGCGGTCAGTGGCGTTATCTTACAAAAGAAGAAACAGACATACTTTTGAATCAGACCAGATAAAGGAGTAAAAATATATGGATATCAATCAAACACTTGCCGAAGAGTTCGGCATTAAGCAAACACAGGTAGACAATACGGTCAAGCTGATCGACGAGGGTAACACCATTCCCTTTATCGCACGATACAGAAAAGAGCTTACGGGCTCGCTCGACGACGAGATACTCCGCGATCTTTTCGACAGACTGAACTATCTCCGTAACCTCCAAAAGAGAAAAGAAGAGGTATTCAACCTCATTTCCGAGCAGGGCAAGATGACCCCGGAGATCGAAAAGGCACTCGCCGATGCAAAAATACTCACCGAGGTCGAGGATATCTACCGCCCCTACAAGCCCCACAGAAAAACAAGGGCTTCCGTCGCAAGAGAAAAGGGGCTTGAACCCCTTTCGGCACTCATTATCGAGCAGAGGGCAACCTACGATAAAGCTATTGAGGACTACGCCGCAGAATACATAAACGAAGAAAAGGGCGTTAAATCGGCAGAAGAGGCAATTTCAGGTGCCTGCGACATCATTGCCGAGGATATTTCCGACAACGCCGAATACAGAAAGAGTATCAGAAGTCTCACATTCGGATACGGCAAGATCAAAACCAAGCAGACAAAGGACGAGGACTCGGTCTATGCGCAGTATTACGATTTCAGCGGAAGCATCAAAGATCTTCCCGGTCACAGAATACTTGCCATCAACAGAGCCGAAAAAGAGGAATACATCAAAGCAGATATCGATATCGACAGCGATATCATTCTTAACTTCCTGTTCAGCAAGGTAGTTACCGATACAAACAGTCCCGCTAAAAAGTACGTTTCTTCCGCCATCGTAGACAGCTACGACAGGCTTATCGCCCCCTCTATCGAGCGCGAGATCCGCTCTGCCCTCTTTGACGACGCGAGCGAGGGCGCGATCAAGCTCTTCGAGGAAAACCTCAAAAACCTGCTTATGTCAGCTCCCTTGAAGGGTAAGACGGTCATGGGTTACGACCCCGGTTACCGTACGGGCTGTAAGCTTGCGGTCGTAGATAAAACGGGTAAGGTGCTCGACACCGCCGTTATCTACCCCACAAAGCCTCAGGAAAGAATTGCGGAGTCATCGGCTACTGTCAAAAGGCTCATCAAAAAATACGGCGTCGACACCATCGCCATCGGCAACGGCACGGCATCCAAAGAAAGCGAGATCTTTATTGCGAACGTGCTTAAAGAGGTTGACGGTGACGTTAAATATACAATGGTAAGTGAGGCAGGTGCTTCCGTTTATTCGGCATCAAAGCTCGGCACGGAGGAGTTCCCCGATTTTGACGTTACACAGAGAAGTGCCGTTTCCATTGCAAGGAGACTTCAAGACCCATTGGCAGAGCTTGTAAAGATCGATCCAAAGTCCATCGGTGTCGGTCAGTATCAGCACGATATGAAGCCCGCAAGACTCGATGCTGCATTGACGGGCGTCGTCGAGGACTGTGTAAACACCGTCGGCGTCGACGTCAACACCGCAAGCTATTCCTTGCTTTCTTATATCTCGGGCATCAATATGACCTCGGCTAAAAATATCGTTAAATACAGAGAAGAAAACGGCGAATTCACAAACCGCAAGCAGATACTTAAAGTGCCTAAGATAGGTGCAAAAGCCTACGAGCAGTGCGCGGGCTTCCTTCGTGTATCGGGCTCCGACGAGATCCTTGACAATACGGGAGTGCACCCTGAATCGTACTCTGTCGCAAGAAAACTGCTCAAAAAATACGAGCTTGACGAAAATGATATCGGAAACGAGAAGATCAAGATCCTCCGTTTGAAGATCGACCTTGAGGGTACGAAAAAGGTCTGCGAGGAGCTTGAAGTCGGAGAGCCTACGCTCAACGATATCGTAAACGAGCTCGAAAAGCCCGGACGTGACGTCCGTGACAGCCTCCCACTCCCCGTGCTCCGCACAGACGTTATGGATATGAGTGACCTCACACCCGGTATGCAGCTTACCGGCACTGTCAGAAATGTTATCGACTTCGGCGCATTCGTGGATATCGGCGTTCACCAGGACGGCCTTGTGCATATCTCCGAAATATCCGACAGATTCATTAAGCATCCCTCCGAGGTATTATCGGTCGGAGACGTGGTTACAGTCAAGGTCAAGGGTGTTGACCTCAACAAAAAGCGAATTTCTCTAACCATGAAGGGCAATATCTAACATTCTAATATATTAGAATTTGTCAACATATACTTCATCGTCGCATTCACAGTTTATTATTTTAAATTGTGCAATATACACAAATGATTTGATGTAAATTTGGGGAAATAACATCTTTAAAAATCCGATGAAATTTGTTAGAATATTGTAGATAAAAAATGTATGTTTTCAGGTGCGGTCAAGAACGCCCGTGCTTCGAATTAATTAGGAGGATTTTATAAATGGCAAGTTTATCTTTCAGACACATTTACAAAAAGTATCCCGGCGGCGTTACTGCTGTTTCGGATTTCTGCCTTGAAGTTAAGGACAAAGAGTTTATCATCTTCGTTGGTCCTTCCGGTTGCGGTAAGTCCACAACTCTCCGTATGGTTGCAGGTCTCGAAGAAATCACTGAAGGCGAGCTCTTTATCGGCGATAAGCTGGTAAACGATATCGCTCCTAAGGACAGAGATATCGCGATGGTTTTCCAGAACTACGCTCTTTATCCTCACATGACAGTTTTCGATAACATGGCTTTCGGTCTTAAGCTCAGAAAGACATCCAAAGAAGAAATCAAGCGCCGCGTTGAAGAGGCTGCTCGTATCCTCGACATCAGCCACCTTCTCGACAGACGTCCTAAGGCTTTGTCCGGTGGTCAGAAGCAGCGTGTTGCGTTGGGTCGTGCAATCGTTCGTGAACCCCGCGTATTCCTTCTTGACGAGCCTCTTTCCAACCTCGATGCTAAGCTCCGTGCTACCATGAGAACCGAGATCACAAAGATCCACCAGAAGCTCGGTACTACATTTATCTACGTAACTCACGACCAGGTAGAGGCTATGACCATGGCTACCAGAATCGTTGTTATGAAGGACGGTATCATTCAGCAGGTTGATACTCCTCAGAACCTCTACGATATCCCCGTAAACCTCTTCGTTGCAGGCTTTATCGGTACACCTCCTATGAACTTCATCGAAGGTACTCTCGAAAAGAAGAAGAGCGAAGAAGACGTTTACTTCGTATTCGGCGAAAACAGACTCAAGGTTCCTGCAGCTAAGTTCGAAGACTCCAACCTCGATGAGTACATCGGCAAGGAAGTTATCGCAGGTATCCGTCCTGAGTGCTTGTACGATGATGAAGAACACCTCGAAAAGTTCTCTTCCACTGTTATCGAAACAGACGTTGAAGTTACAGAGCTTATGGGTGCTGAAATCTACCTTTACCTCACCTCCTTCGAACAGAAGCTTACCGCTCGTGTATCCTCCCGTTCCAAGGTTAGAGCAGGCGACAAGGTTAAGATCGCTATCGAAATCGACAGAATGCACTTCTTTGACAAAGACACAGAAAAGTGCATCGTTCATTAATCTGAATACAGGAAACAATTTCACCCTCGGATCTTTCCGAGGGTGTTTTTTTGGGTATAAGAAAAGAACCGTCGGGGGAAAACCCGACGGTTCTAATATTATGCTTTGTACGGTTTAATTACCTTTTTATCGGAAATTAAAGACCCTTCTGCATTTCTTCAACTGCTTCGAGAACAGCATTTGCCATGTATTCTACCTGCTCATCATCGATACCGTAGAGAGGAAGGTGTGTGAATCTGTGGTCAAATACTTCGTTAGCTACAGGACAAGAAGCGGACATAGCCTCTACGTCGTAGCCGAGCTGCTTGAGAATGTTGAATCTGTAAAGAGGACCGAAGTGAGGAAGGTTTGTAACGCCCTTTGCTTCGAGCTTCTTTCTGAGTACCTGTACGTCGCCGCCGGCCTTTGCAGGGTCGATCTGGAGGAGGTAGAGGTGGAATGTAGGATGTACATCGTCGCCGCCGATATCCTGAGGAATGATAGCGTCGTTAGCCTTGAACTTCTCTGTGAGGTATGCAGCGTTCTTACGTCTCTTAGCGATGATCTCTTCGTTACGAGCAACCTGGAGCTTGAGACCGATAGCCTGGATCTCTGTTGTAGAGCTGTTGAGCGCTACGAAAGGACCGTACTTACCGGGCATTGCATCTACGTTGTAGAACCAGTTGTCGATAGGCTTTGCACCAAAGTCGGAACCGAAGAATCTGCAACGAGGCATCAAAGGACGCATTTCCTGAACGTTTGTGCAAACGATACCGCCCTCACCGAAGGATGTAACGTTCTTAACCTCGTGGAAGGAGAAAGAACCGAAGTCACCGATAGTACCGATTCTCTTGCCCTTGTAGATAGCACCGAATGCGTGAGCTGCGTCCTCGAGAACTACGATGTCCTTGTTATATTCCTTTGTAACCTTCATGATCTCTTCCATGTTACAGGGGTAGCCGCCGATGTGTACGGGTACAACCATCTTTGTCTTGGGAGAGAGCTTCTTCTTGAGGTCTTCGGGGTCCATGTTAATTGTGTTGGGAGCAACGTCACAGATAACGATCTTTGCACCAACGGAAAGGGGGTATGCCATTGTAGCGATAAATGTGATCGCAGGAACGATTACTTCGTCGCCGGGGCCGATATTTGCATACTTATATGCAATTTCAAAGCCTGCTGTAGCGTTTGTTACGAAGAGAGAGTTCTCTGTGCCGAGGTACTTGTCACAAGCTTCTTCTGCAGCCTGAACGTTTACGTCGAGAGAGAGCTTACCGGGAGCTCTGGATACCTTGTCGAGGTCGTATACCTTGTCAGCAACTGCCTTGAGTGCTGCGTCGTATTCTTCGCCCTGACCCTGCATCATAAATTCAATAACCTTCATAAGGTCAGCCGCATTGTAGTTTTCACCTACTGCAGGCCACGGAACTCTGGTTTCACCAGTGTTATAACGGAAATCCGATGCTTTCTTTTTCATTGTAAAAATCTCCTTTAATAAAAGAAATTAAATTTTTCTATCTGTATCAATTATACCATTACGAAATAACCTTGTCAATAAATTTTTCCCAATTATTTTGGGAACAAAACACATAAAACTATGTTTTTTTCACAAAAAAATGTACAATATAACCCCCACTGGACAAAACAACTTTTTTGTCCGTCATCCCTATGCAGCATACCCTGCAGGGAACTTATCACTGAAGGACAAATATTCATAGCACGCGGGTACAAGTATTCCGTCTGCCCTTGTAAACGTATATTTCACCCTCGGGCCATGGGTCAGATAACCGTGGTCTGCATAAAACTGCACCACAACGTAATCCTCTCCCGACTCGACAAAATCAAACCAATATCCGAATCCGCCGTGGGGATATTTGATCTCTGCCTTTCCGCCGTTTTCAAAAGTCAGGTGCGCATCAAGCTCAAAGGTAGCATCTCTGCCGTACAAGGTCTTAAAGTACTTTTCATACTCCGCCTTCGTGCCGCCCTCTCCGAAAAGTGATTGATAATAAATATGGACAAACCAAACATAGCTTTCTGTATAACCGGTATTGTACTCTCTGTCAAATTTGTATCCGTTTGTCGCAAACCATGCAGAAATAAATTTTTCGGTTTCGGTCTTTGGCGTATTATTATTACCCGATTTCCTGTCGACCTCTTCAAAGCATCCTCTGTGGTCTCCGATCTTCAAGGTATGATTGCCGACGGTAAGTGTAGTTGCGTGTTCGTTTCCGACACTTGAAATGTTTACATTCATAAAAACATCGTTATCGATACTGTTCTGTGATTTTTCTGCCCACACCTCAAAGCTTTCTATCTCGATTCCCGACAAGCCGCTGTATACGCCCGCCTCATAATAGCAAAGCTCTTCCAGCTTTTTTACGTCGTTTGTCAGGAATGCCTTTACCCTTTCGATCCTGTCGTTTGTCAGATCAAGTTTATCGAGGTCTTCAAAAGAAGTAACCTTTTGTCCAAGCGGTATTTTGGGGGTGTCGGGAGCTCCGGCTTCACTGTTTTTTGAAGTCTCGGGCTCTGTTTCATCCTCTATATAAGGGGCAGATTCGGGTAACACCTCTCTCTCTGTGAACACGAAGTCTATTACGGTGTTTTCGGTACAGTATTCTTTCGGTAGCTTCAAAGCAAGGCAGATCGAATAGTCTTCCTTCAGTTTATTCGGTACAGCTCCCCAATATTCAAACCTGACCTCAAGTCTGTCTTCTCCGACAGAAACGCTGTCAACGTATCCGTCATATTTTAAATCGCCCTTTTTGGGGATAAACAAAGCGAGGTTATAATCCACGAAATCCGCCTCGGTGCAATATTTCAGCAATTCGCCAAAGGTTTTTGAATCGCCCACGGAAATATTTTTTACAAATCCGCCCTCGTTTACAAGCTTTTCAAACTCGGCATAAGAAGTAAAAATATAGTGCTCGTCATTTTCCGACACGGTCGATACCGTTTCATAATGTATATGTCTCTCTAAAACTAACTTACCGTCATTAAGCTCGGGGAGCCGAACGGGAGAAGCCGTTTCGATCGGCTCTTCGGTCTCGTGCTTTTCGGGAGCAGTTTCGATCGTGCTCGGTGTTTTTTCACCGCAGCTCACAAAAACACTCAGGCACAGCAACAGCGCCGTCAACAAAAATAACCTCTTCATACATTCTACTCCTTTCGTGTTTTACGGTATAATTATATCAAAATAAAAAACAGAAGGCAAGGAATATTTCCTTGCCCTCGCCTAAATCTGCATTTTCAACAAACCGCTACAAAAAAACGTAACAATCTGCACAAAATCACATTACTTCAAAAGGGATGCCGCATCCTTGTCGAGGATCATTGTAACGTCCTTGTGATACTGGAGAACAGAACACTGGTTGTTAGGAGTAACGTCACAGCAAAGCGCCTCGTAAAGTGCCTGAGCCTTGTTCTTGCCGTTTGCAACGAGAACGATCTTCTTTGCGTTCATAATTGTGCCGACACCCATGGTGATCGCCTTCTTGGGAACGAGGTCTGCGGATTCAAAGAATCTGGAGTTTGCTTCGATGGTGTTTTCGGTAAGCTCAACAACGTGAGTTATGTTGTAGAACTTGTCGCAGGGCTCGTTAAAGCCGATGTGGCCGTTGTTACCGATGCCGAGGACCTGGAGGTCTACGCCGCCCGCTGCCTTGATATCATCCTCGTAGCTCTGACAGAACTTGTCTGTGTCAGCAGCAGTACCGTCGGGTACTCTTGTATTCTCGAGCTTGATGTTTGTCTTGTTGAACAGGTTTTTGTTCATAAAGTAACGGTAGCTCTGGTCGTTTGTGGGATCAATAGGATAGTATTCGTCGAGGTTAAAGGTGCGAACGTTTGCAAAGTCGATCTCCCCTGCCCGGTTCTTTTCAGCAAGCTTGGTGTAAAGACCTACGGGAGACGAGCCTGTTGCAAGACCCAATACGAAGTCGGGCTTTTTCTTCATTTCAGCGGCAACGATCTCTGCTGCCTCTGCGCTGAGCTCATCGTAAGTGTCGCATACGATTACTTTGATCTGATTAAACTGCATTTCTTTTTTCATTTTTCATTTCCCCTATATTATAATGTTTTTTATATTTCTTTGCCTTTTACAAAGGTCTTCTTTACGTTATATTCTCTGTCGAAAATAACTATGTCGGCATTCTTACCCTTCTCGAGCGAGCCTCTTGTATTATCGCCCAAAAGCTTTGCGGGACCTAAAGTTGAGAGAGCTATTACCTGATAATCCTCGAGTCCTGTATGATTCTTGAAATTATAAAGTGCCTTATTGAGTGTAAGCACGCTTCCCGCAATCGTTCCGTCGGGAAGTCGGCACTCGATTCCCTTCTTTGTGAGAAGCTGACCGCCGAGATCGTATTCGCCGTCCTCAAGTCCGCCGGCACGCGTGCAGTCGGTTATGAGGATCAGCTTATCCTTCTTGATGCCGTAGATAAGCTTGAAAAGTCCGGGATTTATATGGAAGGTATCCGCGATAAGCTCGCAGGTGACGTTTTCGCTGACAAGACAGGCGCCGACAGTTCCCGGCTCTCTGTGGTTCAAAGGAGTCATTGCGTTAAAAAGATGCGTTGCGTGGCTGATGCCCGCATCGATCCCCGCCATTGCCTGCGCAAAGGTTGCCGATGTATGACCTATCGACATCACGATGTCGGTCTTTGCCTTTACCTCTTTGATGGCATCCAAAGCGCCCTCGGTCTCGGGAGCTACCGTCGTAAGCTTTATCACGTCGGAATTTCTTATCAGAAAATCAACGTCTATGTTCTTGATGTTCTCTTCTTTTTGTGCGCCCTTGTATTTAGGAGAGATGAAAGGTCCTTCTGCGTTTACACCAAGTATCTGTGCACCGTCAACACCGTTTGCCATCAGCTTTCTCACGATGTCGAACACCTTTTCCAGCTGTTCAAACGGAACCGTCATTGTTGTGGGAAGCCATGACGTAACACCGTTTTTGGTTACTGCCTCGGACATTTCCAAAAGACCTTTTTCTATTCCGTCGGAGGAGTCCTCGCCCATATATCCGTGAATATGCAGATCGATCAGTCCCGGGGCTATTATTCCGCCCTCGGCATCATATACGTCGCCAAAGCCGAAGCTTCCTATCTGCTCTTCATCAATAATATCAACGATCTCTCTTGAAAAAACAAGCACCTTGCCTGTTATTTCGCCGTCGGGCATTATTATTTTTCCGTTCTTTATGTACTTCACAAGCCGGTCCTCCAAAAAAGACATTTCTTCCCTATTTACTATTATAAATATCCTACCACTATTTTACATTGATTTTTGTTGCTTGTTAATGTAATTATGTATCTTTTTTTAAAACCTGTCTTTCGTTTCCAAATGCGACAAAATCCTTACAAGCTTTATGATAACATATTTAATGAAAAATTCAATAGATCGGGGGGATTTTGCTATTGAAAGAGTTATTTACGGCGACGTATTGATGGTAATCAACTTCAGTATGGATTTTCTTGCACTCTACATAACGGGTAAAATTATGCACAACCGACAAAGACCCTTTTTTCTCACCCTTTCCGCAGTCATCGGAGCAGTATATTCACTTGTAATTCTGTCGCTTGACTCTGACGGCATCGTCGGGGGAACGGTAAGTATTTTGGCTGCCTTCCTGCTTACGTTTGTAGCCTACGGAAAGCAAAAAATTTCCGTACTGATAAAAAATACGGCAGTTTTTTACATAGTAAATTTTGCTTTGGGAGGTGGCATCACCGCACTTTGTAACCTGCTGAACATGTGGCAAAACAAGCAAAATGTTATGATCAACGGTACGTTCGACGTGGTATACGGCGATATACCTCTGGGTCTTCTTGTTATCTTAGGACCTCTTTGCGGTCTGTTTTCTCTTGTTTCGGGCAAGCTCATCAAAAAGAAAACCGCACAAAGGAAGTGCTCTCTGTCAATAACCCTTGATCAAACATCGGTTTGTATCGACGCTCTTGTGGATTCGGGAAACTTGCTCACCGAGCCCATAAGCGGAAAGCCGGTCATAATAACAGCCTTCGAAGCCGTGAGAAGGCTTATTCCGCTTGAGCTCTTCTCGCTGTTCAAAAGCCGTGATACGTCCTGTCTCGGAATCTGTACCTACGCATCAAGGGTCAGGGTCATACCTACTTCTACCGTTAACGGAAAGGGTATTCTCTATGCCCTTTTTCCCGATAGAGTCACAGTCGACGGCAAAGAAGTCGACGTCTATATTGCCATATCGCCCGACACAGAAAGTTTCGACGGCTTTACGGCTATTGTTCCCAACACAGTTATTTAACGCAACTACTCGAAAGAAAAGGTGAAAACAAATGCTTAAACATCTATCTGCACTCATCCGTCTGGCTAAAAAACTTATACTGAAAAAACAAAACGGAGTCTTTTACATAAACGGCCCCGAAACACTCCCTCCTCCTCTTGATACCGAAGAAGAAAACAGGTGCCTTGAGGGGCTTCTCGTCAACGACTCGGTCGCAAAAAACACTCTTGTTGAACACAATCTGCGGCTTGTAGTCTATATTGCAAAAAAATTCGAAAATACCGGCATCGGTCTTGAGGACCTTATATCGATCGGGACTATCGGACTTATAAAAGCGATCAACACCTTTAATCCGCAAAAAAATATTAAGCTTGCGACGTACGCAAGCCGTTGCATCGAAAACGAGATTCTTATGTATATCCGCAAGACAAACAACCAAAAGCTTGAAATTTCAATAGATGAACCCATCAACATTGACTGGGACGGAAACGAGCTCCTTCTTTCAGATATCTTGGGCTCCGACGGCGACTCGGTCTACAGTGACCTTGAGTCGGACGAGGACAGGAAAATTGTAAAAAAAGCGATATCAGAGTTAAATGACCGAGATCGGCTAATCATCACCCTGCGCTTCGGCCTTGAAACGGGTAACGAAAAAACACAGAAAGAGGTTGCCGACCTCCTCGGCATTTCTCAATCATACATTTCCCGCCTTGAAAAACGCATCATCGAAAAACTCAAAAGGGAGATCGGCAACAAGATCTGATCATCTTATTTAAAAAGCTCGGCAATATCGCTGAACCATTCGAGTATACGAAATCTTATCACGTACTTCGGTTTGTCGGCATCGGTCAGCACCTTGACTTGATTGGGAGTAAACCCAGTCTCCACAAGCGCCTCCTCCATATCCGCCTCTGCCGCCTTAGTGCACAGAGGCGGAAAAAGCACACACCACCAGTTTTGTCCTGTGCTCTGTCCAATGTTCACCCGCAGCGATTTGTATCTGCCCGACGGCAGTCTGACCTCACCGTATTCCCTCTCGGGATAATATTCCTCGGTAAAGCTTACTGTTACGTCATAATCAAAGCCGTTTTCTTCGACGGTCTTCACCGCTGTATTCTTCAACGTATCAAGGTTGTCCGTAAGCAATCTTTCTGCCGCATCCTTGTCTGTACATCCGTCTAATATACGACAGGTCTCTTCGACTACGGCATCCCGAACCAACAGCTTCAGCGACTGGTCCTCGGTGCTGTCGGAGTTTGCAAGCACGTGAAGCCGCAAGGTCTTTTCATACACCTCTCCCTCTCCCCTTACGGGAAGAAAGGGCATAATCAGCATAAGTAAAACAACAGACACACAAAATGTAATTCTTTTTTTCATATTTCAAAACCACCTTTCTATGCTTTGAGTATGGACGTTTTTTCGAAGTTTATTCAAAGATCACAAAATTTGTTTTTTTTGATTATTTCATTCTTTTAAAAACAATAATCACAAAAAAGGAGGTTTTAAAATATGTACAAAGGAATACAGAAAAGAGCCGTGGTCCTGCGTCCCGGCGCAAACAGTATTATCGAAGAGGCCTATTTTATCTTAAAGGATGATTTTTCAAGCATCAAAGAGTCGGAAATGATACGCGAGGCAAACAAGATCTTAAAAAACAACATCGTGGCGGGGTATTTTTTCGAGGCTGAAAAAACACCTACTCCCCCTAAGAAAAACGGTATGGTAAGCTTTCTTGCCGGGGGATTACTGTCATTCGTTCTTTCTACCGTACTGTTTCTTTTGATAAAATAATACGTTTTTTCATTTCGTCACAAAATATTCATATATTTGTGTTATACTATCGCTTGAATTAAACGGTACGTTTTAAAAAAATCATAAAAACAGCGCCGCTTTCTGCGTTTTTCAAGAAAGCTATGTGCAAGATCGCCCGGCACGGCTCTGTTCTTTATGATACATATCTATCCTATGCAAAGCATGCTGAACGTTACATGCTTTGTCTTTTCGTTTTGTTTTTTTAATTTTTAATTTCAGAAAGGATTTTTTATGCCTAAAAAGAACACACCAAAGCTTCGTGTGATCAGCCTCGGCGGTCTCAACGAAGTGGGTAAAAATATTACGGTATTTGAATATCAGGACGATATCATAATCGTAGACTGCGGTCTCGGCTTCCCCGACAACGAAATGCTTGGAGTCGACCTTGTCATTCCGGATATTTCTTACCTCGAAAAAAACAGCTCAAAAATCAAGGGGATTTTTCTCACCCACGGTCACGAGGACCATATCGGTGCTATTCCCTACGTTCTGCGCACCATTAATCCCCCTATCTACGGTACAAAACTTACTCTGGGTATCATCGAAAATAAATTGACCGAGCACGTGCTCGATTCCAAGCCTCAGCTCATCTGCGTAAAACCCGGAGATACCGTCAAGGCGGGTGTATTCTCTGTTGAATTCATCCACGTTAACCACTCGATCGCCGATGCCTGCTGTCTTGCGATCAAAACTCCCGTCGGTATGGTCATCCACTCCGGCGACTTCAAGCTCGACCTCACCCCCGTCGACGGCGACATCATGAACATCACAAAGCTCGGAGAGTTGGGCAACAAGGGTGTTACCCTCCTCCTCTGCGAATCCACCAACGCCGAAGAGCCCGGATATACCATGTCCGAAAAGACCGTCGGTGCATCACTCGAAAACATTTTTATGCACCATACGGACAAGCGTATCGTAATTGCCACCTTCTCTTCAAACGTGCACAGAGTTCAGCAGATCATTAACACGAGCGAAAAATACGGCAGAAAGGTCGCAGTGCTCGGCAGAAGCATGCAGAATATCGTAAGAGCTGCACACGAACTCGGTTATATGAACATTCCCGAAGGCACTCTTATTGATATAAATGAAATAAAACGCTTCCGTCCCGATCAGCTCACGTTGGTCACAACCGGAAGTCAGGGCGAGCCTATGTCCGCCCTCTACAGAATGGCATTTTCGGATCACGATAAGGTTATACTCGACTCCAACGACCTGGTCGTTATAAGTGCACACCCCATCCCGGGCAACGAAAAGCTTGTCAACAAGATCATAAACGAGCTCATGAAAAAAGGTGTATCCGTCTTTCAGGACAACCTCATCGAGGTTCACGTATCGGGTCACGGCTGTCAGGAAGAGCTTAAGCTTATGCACGCACTTACAAAACCAAAGTATTTCGTCCCAATTCACGGCGAGTGCAGACATCTTATGCAACACAGAGACCTTGCCCTTCAAATGGGTATGTCGCCCGAAAACATTCTGGTCAGCGACATCGGTAAAGTGATCGAGGTCGACAAAAACGGTATTCGATTCAACGGCACGGTTCCCGCAGGTAAGGTGCTCGTCGACGGCTACGGAGTCGGCGACGTCGGAAACATAGTCCTCCGCGACAGACGTCATCTCGCCCTCGACGGTCTTATTGTCGTGGTTGCAACGGTCGATATAGAAGAACGTACCGTCATTTCCGGGCCCGATATCATTTCGAGAGGCTTTGTCTACGTCAGAGAAGCAGAAGAATTACTCTGCACCGTCAAAGAGATCGCGACAGACGCACTCTGGGATTGCCTTGAAGACGATATCACCGATTGGACACATATAAAAAACAGAGTCAAGGATAAGGTGAGCAGATATCTGGTCGACAAAACCAACCGCAAACCCATGATTTTGCCCCTCATTATGAACGTTTAAAAAAATTGTACAAAAAATTTCGTCTTTTTTTGAAAAAAAGTTAAAAATACTATTGCAATTGCAGATTTTTTGTGGTATTATATTCCTACTGTCTAAAAATATGTTTAAAAATAGTATTCTTTCCGGAGGTTATATAAATGGAAACATTGGGAACTATATTAGGCGTTATACTTTTGGTATTGGCCGTATTTATCATCGTTGCTGTGCTTATGCAGCAGGGTAAATCCAAGGGTATGGGTGCTGTCGGCGGCGGATCCGGCGCAGACTCCTTCTACGGTAAAAACAAGGGTAATACCTGGGATAAAAAGCTTGCAAAGATTACTACTATTTGCGGTATCGTTTTCGTCGTGATCGTTCTTTTGGTATACATCATCCAAAAGGATATTAACGCAGACGATTACTTCGATGATAACATCGGACAGGGCGAGACCACAGCAGCCGCAACAACTGCTCCTTCGACTCCCGAAGGTGAAACAGAGCCCGCTGCTACAGATGCAGCTACAGATCCTGTTTCTTCGGAAGGTACGACCGAGCCCGCCACAGGGGCAACGACAGAACCTGAAACATCAGCTCCCGCAAACACCTAAACACAAAGCATATCCGCCTTTTGATCAAGGCGGATTATTTTTTTTAGAAATCTCAGGAGAATAAATGGAATTAAAAGAAATAATTAAAGAATATTTAAATGAAGAAGACCTGTCATACAAGCCTTACGAGCTTTATACGGCAATATGCGGAGATGCTACCGATCAATACGATGCCTTTTACAAAGCACTGGGCGCTCTCGAAAAGGAGGGCGAAATAGTTTATACGAAAAAGGGCAAAATCATGGCGATCAGATTCTCCGGTGTCGTAAGGGGGACTTTCCGTGCCTCGGCAAAGGGCTTCGGCTTTGTCACTCCCGACGGACAGGACGTAAAGAAGTGTGATATCTTCATTCCCCGCGATAACACATTCGACGCCATTGAGGGCGACACGGTCCTTGTAAGCCTTTCTAAACCCAAAAACAGGACTTCGGTCGGTCAGAGCGACGAGGGAAAAGTCATAAAGATCGTCTCCCACAGTCTTAAGACCCTTGTGGGTACCCTTCTTGTCGCAAAAGGCCGGAATCACCGTAAGCCGCTTTTCTACATTGTTCCCGACAACAAGCGACACAATCTTGATATTACCGTCGAACGCGCTGACCTCAACGGTGCTGACGTGGGCGACAAGGTGGAAATCGAGATCACAAAATATCCTACAGGCAGAAATGCGGGTAAAGGAAAGGTCACCACCGTATTCGGTGAAAGCGATTCTCTGCTTGCAAACTATAATGCGGTCTTACACAGCCACAACATCAAAACGCTGTTCCCGAAGAACGTGCTCGACGATGCCGACAGCTTATCACGCAGCGACATCACTCCCGACGGCAGACTCGATCTCAGGGATAGGCTCATATTCACGATCGACGGAATCGATGCAAAAGACCTCGACGATGCCATCTCTGTAGAAAAGACAGATAACGGCTATATTCTCGGAGTTCACATTGCCGACGTTTCGCACTATGTCACAGAAAACACTCCTCTTGACGAAGAGGCATTTACGCGCGGCACAAGCGTTTACTTTGCCGACAAGGTCGTGCCCATGCTCCCCAAAGCATTGTCCAACGGCATTTGCTCGCTTAATAAGGGTGTCGACAGGTATACGCTGTCCGCCTTCGTTACCCTTGATAAAAAGGGCGAAATTATTGATGTCGATATTAAAGAGTCCATCATCAACTCGAAGATACGCGGTGTATACTCGGAATTAAACGACGTTATCGAATACGGAGACGGCTCCGAATATTATGAAAAATACAGTCCCGTGCTCGGAAAAACGCTTGACACAATGCTTGAGCTTTATGATATTCTGGCAAAAAAATCTGCCAAAAGAGGTGCTCTCGACATTGAAACGAGCGAAGCCAAGATCATCGTAAACGAATTCAATGAGCCTACCGACATCATCAAGATCGAACGCGGTATTTCCGAAATGCTCATCGAACAATTTATGCTCTGTGCAAACGAGGGTGTGGCAAACTGGCTTTCGTGGCGCGATATGCCGTGCGTTTACAGGATACACGAAAATCCCGATCCCGAAAAGATCAGGACCTTTGATCTTTTCGCCCACAACCTCGGCATCAACACAAATCCGTTGCACACCAAGACCCTGCATCCCACAGCCCTCCGCCGTGTTCTCGGTGAAGCGAAGGAAAAGCAGCTCGACAGCATTCTTTCAAAAATTCTGCTCCGCTGCCTTATGAAGGCTAAATATTCGTCTAACTGCTCTCCACACTTTGGTCTCGCAATCGA
Source organism: Clostridia bacterium (assembly GCA_017441005.1). Taxonomy (GTDB): domain Bacteria; phylum Bacillota; class Clostridia; order Oscillospirales; family CAG-272; genus RGIG1995. The sequence continues at coordinate 29,381 of JAFSAM010000082.1, forward strand.
CAAATACTGCCACTTCACATCGCCCATCCGGCGTTATCCCGACCTTGCGACTCACAGGATCATAAAAAAGGTGCTGAAAAACGAGATAACCGAAAAGAACATCGGCAAATACACCGCCTTTGCGACACAAGCGGCAATAGCCTCCAGCGAAAACGAGGTCAAAGCACAAATGGCGGAAAGGGATATCGAAGATCTTTACAAGACCGTATATATGCTTGACTATATCGGAGAGACATTTAGGGGCGTTATCACAAGCGTAACGTCATTCGGATTCTTTGTAGAACTGCCGAACACCTGCGAGGGCCTTGTTCCGATATCCTCACTCGACGGCTACTATGACTTTGACGAAAGAAGCTTCACCCTTTCAAACGGCAGAGATATTTTTTCTCTCGGTATGGAGGTCGAGGTCATCATCGAGGACGTCGACATTATCACAAGAAAGACCGATATGCGCGTAATTATGCAGTAACCGCAAAACACAAAGAATCCGTTGTAAAAACAACGGATTCTTTTATTCATCTGCAAAAATATATGTCACCGCTTTGAAAAGTAACTATCCTGCCTTGACTTCCGCCGTGTAGGATATACAGTGCACCGTCGGTTGGATCGTATCCCATCAATGCATCCTCCGCCGCTCTGTAGGCGAGCTCCGACGGCTTAACATCGTTGATGCTCCCGTCAACGATCGAATCAAATGAGCCGCCCGAATACACTACCTGCAAAACCGTATCGGGAAACCCGTTATTATTCACTCTGTTCATTACAACGGCTCCGACAGCCGTCATTGTCTGCAGATCTGTCCCCTTCGCCTCTGCCTCAATAAGACTCGCCATTACGTCTACCTCAAAATCGCTATAGGTATATATGTTAAGACCCATTGCCTGCAAAGTCTCGTTTCCGCACACTCCGTCGGCATAAATCCCGTTGTATTCCTGAAAACGTCTGACTGCATCTGCCGTATCAACGTCATATATTCCGTCGCACTTTCCATCATATATTCCGAGTTCCTTCAGCCTTTTTTGGACCAATACAACCCTTTCTCCCTCTTCGCCGCTCTTCACCCTCGTTTCGATCGCCCTGTTAAACACACTTGTATACACGCCCATCACGACCACCATCACAAGCACGGTTATTGCACTTACCTTGATTCCGTATAAGATCTTCTTCATTTTTTCAGTCTCCTTTTTTATTCTATTGTTGCCGTTATTTTTCCTTTGCATTCGCTTTTTTACTTAAATTTATTTGTTGACACTTATTTTGCTTTATGATAAAATAGAAATGTATGTCATTATGGGAGGTATAATATGATTTTCCGAAAAAACAAAAACCCCGAGTCTTCACAAAAATCGGGAAAAACATATATTAAAAAAACAATCATCATACTTCTTATTCTATGCATACTCGCGGCACTTGCCGTCTTTTCTCTTGATCTTATAGTTACTCGATCCACAAAGGATCAGATCGTAACCGAGTTTCATGATACCTACGACTGCATACTCGTTCTCGGAGCGGGCGTAAGAAACGGAAGTCCACGACCTATGCTTAAGGACAGGCTCGACTATGCCATCAAACTCTATAAAAACGGAGTTGCTCCAAAGCTTCTTATGAGCGGTGACCACGGCAGGCAGGAGTATGACGAAGTCAACATAATGAAGGAATACGCCATCAATGCGGGTGTCCCCTCCGAAGATATATTTATGGACCACGCGGGATTTTCCACCTACGAAAGTATATACCGTGCAAAAGAGGTGTTCCTTGCACAAAAGATCGTCATCGTCACACAGGAATACCACCTCTACAGAGCTTTGTATATTGCAAACCGTCTTGACCTTGTGGCTGTAGGTTACGCCTCAGATCCACGTGAATACGCAGGGCAGCTATACCGCGATCTGAGAGAAATACTCGCAAGAGACAAGGACTTCTTATATTGCCTCTTTAAACCGTCGCCCAAATATCTCGGAGATGCCATTCCCGTAAGCGGCAACGGCGATATCACAAACGATAAAACAAAATAACGGAAGTACATACATATATGAAAAACGATTTGATCAAAAAAAGAATTGCAATTAATATCCGCAGTCTTATTACTGACCTCGAAAATTCAGAATTTGACCCTATGGCACAAAAGGGCTGTGCGCCCTTTGTAGATAACATACCCGAGGGAGATGACTGCACCGAAACTATTGAGTTTTCCACAGAGGGCACTCTTACGGTCAAGGAAAACGTAGTCGAGATCACCTACAAGGAAAATGAAGCCCTCGGAATGGGTGACGTCGAATCTACCCTTCGCTTTAAGATCAGCCGCCCCACTATGATCAACCTCATTAGAAGGGGGGCTGCTCCCGCTTCACTCCTTTTTGATACGGAGTTTCCACGCCGCAACTGCACCTACTGCATCGGCAATCTGCCCTTTTCGTTCTGTATCTGCACAAATGAAGTGATCAACGATTTTTCTCCCGAAAGAGGATCCATCGTCCTGGATTACGATATCGAAATGCACGGTGTCAACACCGAGCACAACGTTTATACCCTTGAATACAAAGAATTAAGAGGATAAATAACATGACGCCGACAGAATTCGGAAAGCTTATAAAAGAGGATATGCACGGAGTCTTTCTGTTTTACGGAGAGGAGCAGTACCTTAAGCAGCACTACCTCTCTATGCTAAAAAAGAAGATCAATCCCGATAATGACGATTCGGTCAGCATTTCGGGCGAGGATCTTGCCCTGACCGAGCTCGGTCAACGTATTATGGATATTGCCTCTATGCCCTCTATGGATATGAACACGAGGCTCGTCATTGTCTACGACGTCGACTGGAGTTATGCCAAAATCGATAAAGAAAAAGAAAAAGACAACGAGGATCTTGCCTTTTTCGAATCCTGCATCTCCGAGCTTTCTTCATTTGACGACACGGTGGTCATCATAGATACGAGACCCGAGCATTTCAATGCAGGTACAGAAAAAAAGCCGTCGAAGCTCCTGGATCGGCTGAACAAGGTGCTTTCCTCTGTAGCCTTCGCAAAAGAAACTCCCGCCAAGCTTGCCGTATGGGTGCAAAAGCATTTTTCGGCACACAAACTCAATGCAAGTCCTGTTGTTTGCAATTACATTATCACCTACTGCGGCAGAGATATGACCACTCTCAGTCACGAGATCACAAAGCTTTCTGCCTACGTTTTGCAGAATGGTCGCGATACGGTTACAGAAAACGACGTTCGCACAGTATCGTCCTCTGTCAACGAGATCGAAACATTTGACTTCTCCAATGCTATTCTGAAGGGTAATTCCGAAAGAGCCTTTTCCATTCTCAGCGATATGAGACTGCATAAAGAAAAGCCCGAATTGATCATGGGCAGCATAATAAGCGTATACAACAATCTTTTTACGGTCAAGACCCTGCTCGACTCCGGAATGCTCCTTCCCGAAATCATCAAAACCACCGGAATGCGAGAATATCAAGCCCAGCTCTATACAAGCAGGGCAAGCCGCCTCAGCAAAAAGGGTCTTGAAAAAGCTATGGAGCTTTGTCATGAGGCAGATATAAAAATCAAATCAAGAAGCATTGACTGCTATGATATCATTGATATACTTCTCATCAAGCTGTCAATGACGGACAAAATACGATGAACAAAATCAAAATCGATATTCCCGTTATAGTCGAAGGAAAATACGACGTCATCAAGCTTAACTCGATCATTGACGGGCAAATAATAAAAACCGACGGTTTTTCTCTCTTCAACTCGCCCGAAACAAAAGACTTTATCGCAAAGCTCGCCTCGAAAAAAGGCGTTATCGTCCTTACCGACAGCGACGGGGCGGGGCTTGTTATCCGCAATCATCTTAATTCGTTTCTTCCTAAAGATAAGATCTTCCACCTATACCCTCCCATGATCGAGGGTAAGGAAAAAAGGAAAAGCGCGCCTTCAAAGGAGGGGCTTCTGGGAGTCGAGGGCATTTCTGCAGACGTCCTGCGTTCACTCTTTGTGCCGTTTGAATCGAATACCCCAAAAAATGACCGACCAAAAGTCACAAAGCTCGATTTCTATCAGGATGGGCTGACGGGACAGACCGACAGCAAACAAAAGAGGGATAAGCTAAAAAAAATGCTCAACCTCCCCTCCAACATCTCGACAAATGCTCTGCTTGACAGTATAAACCTTCTCTATTCCTACGATGAATACAAACAATTTCTGAAAGAAAGCGAAAAAATATAATGATCACCAAAATCAAAGAACTGTTCACAAAATACAAAGAAGCAATCGCGTATATTTTTTTCGGTGTATTAACTACCGCAGTCGATTTTGTCGCGTACTGGCTATTCACAAGGCTTCTTCACATCGACGAAACGCTCTCAAACGTGCTTTCGCAGGCGGTCGCAATCTTGTTTGCCTACGTCACAAACAAGATCTTTGTTTTCGAGGATAAAACGGATACCTTCAAGCTGCTCATTATTCAGTTTGCAAAATTCGTTTCCTTCAGATTGGTCACTCTTGTGCTCAACACCGCACTTTTCTTCCTTATGCACGATATCTGCAACATAAATGATATTATAACTAAGACTTCCGTTTCTGTTATAGTAATCATTCTAAACTACGTTTTCAGTAAACTTTTCGTTTTTAAAAAAGGAGACAAAAATGAATCCAATATATGATAAGCTTATTAATTGCCTCGATCAAATACACAAAATCACAGACTTTCAGCCTGAAGTAGGTCTTGTCCTCGGCTCCGGTCTCGGCGGATTCGGTGAAAAAATAAAAATCTCGTCTACGGTCGACTATTCCTCGATCGACGGCTTCCCCGTATCTACGGTTGCCGGCCACGCGGGGCGTTTCATCTTCGGATACGTCGGTGACGTGCCCGTTGTCGCAATGCAAGGCAGAGTACACTACTACGAGGGATACAAGATGACCGACGTTGTATTACCGGTCAGACTTATGTGTATGCTCGGCGCTAAAAAGATCATCCTCACCAATGCTGCCGGCGGTATCAACACCACCTTTAAGCCCGGCACTCTTATGTCTCTTACCGACCATATCACCTCCTTTGTTCCATCCCCGCTTATCGGGCAGAACATCGACGAGCTTGGTGTGAGATTTCCCGATATGACGACCGTATACGACGAAAAGCTCCGCAAGATTTTGAAGGATACTGCAAAATCGCTTGACATCCCGCTTAAAGAGGGAGTATATATTCAGTTCACAGGTCCCGCCTACGAAACTCCCGCTGAAATCCGTGCGGCAAGGACGCTCGGCGCTGATGCTGTCGGCATGAGCACGGCTGTAGAGGCTATGGCACTCCGCCACATGGGTGCAAGAGTATGCGCCGTAAGCTGTATCTCCAACCCCGCCGCCGGTCTAAACAAAAAGCCTCTCACCCACGAAGAAGTAAAAGAAACTGCCGATATGGTATCGGACCAATTCCAAAAGCTTATCTACAACTCTATTATTAATATGGGCAAAGAAGAATGAAAAAACACGTTGATATATATACCGACGGTGCCTGCAAGGGCAATCCCGGTCCCGGTGGATACGGAATCGTGCTCGTCTATCGCCAAACCGAAAAAAGAATGAGCCGCGGCTTTAAGTGCACCACAAACAACAGAATGGAGCTTCTCGCAGCCATAACCGCACTTGAAGCTCTCAATGAAAGCTGTGACGTCACCCTATATTCCGACTCAAAGTATCTTATCGATGCAATGACGAAGGGTTGGGCAAGATCGTGGCAGGCAAAGAATTGGATAAAAAGCGATAAGAAAAAGGCATTGAACGTCGATCTCTGGGAAAAAATGCTCCTTCTTGACTCTCAACACACAATACAATACGTTTGGGTCAAGGGGCACAACGGTCACGAATACAACGAGATATGTGACACCCTTGCGGTCGAGGCCGCAGAAAACCCTCAATATGAAGATGTACACGGAGAGTAAAATATGAAAATTCTCGTTGGACTGAGCGGAGGCCTTGACAGCACCTACACTGCATATAAGCTCCTTAAAGAAGGTCACTCCGTCGAGGGGCTTGTGCTCATAATGCACGATCATACCGACGTGTCCTCCGCAAAAAAGATTGCCGATACACTGAATATCAAGCTCCACACGCTTGACTGCCGCGATATTTTTAAGCAATACGTGATCAGCAACTTTATTTCCGAATACTCGTCGGGACACACACCAAATCCCTGCACCGTATGCAACAGATACGTTAAAATCGCTCAGCTCTGCAAATATGCCGTCGAAAACGGCTTCGACAAAGCCGCTACCGGTCACTACGCAAGCATCGGCTTCGATGAAGTATCAAACAGATATTATATAGAAAAAGGGGCAGACGAAAAAAAAGACCAAAGCTATATGCTTTGGTATCTGACGCAGGAACAGCTTAAAACCCTTTATTTCCCGCTTTCCGATGTCACAAAGGAACAGATACGCGAGGAAATAAAAAACACAGAGTTTGCCTATCTTGTCTCTGCAAAGGAGAGCCAGGAGATATGCTTCATCCCCGACAACGACTATGCGTCCTATATTGAAAAACAAACGGGTACCTTCCCCGAGGGTGATTTTGTCGATGCTGCAGGAAGGGTGATCGGCCGTCACAAGGGTATCATTCACTATACCATCGGTCAGCGGAAGGGCCTCGGCCTTAGCCTCGGTGCGCCCGCCTACATCACAAAGATCGACCCTCAAAACAACACGGTTACCGTAGAAAAGCAGAGTGACGTTAAATGTAACATGCTTAAAGCAAATTCTCTTAACGGTCAGCTTTTGTCAATTGATGATGGAAGCAAATACACGCTTGACGTGAAGATCAGATATGCCGCAAAGCCGATGAAGGCTGACGTTTCTATAGAAAACGGCGTTGCTACGGTTACCTTTTCAGACTCTGTTCGTGCCGTGACCCCCGGTCAAAGTGCGGTGTTCTATCTTGAAAACCGACTTGCGTTCGGCGGAGTTATTATCTGATCATTTCCACTTTTTTGAAAGGGATGCAAATTTTGGGCATAGAAAATGTTATGATCCTGTCCCGAAATGCGCTTGACCAATATGAGTAAATGTAATCTTTGTCCGAGAAAATGCAACGTCGACCGTGATATTTCGCTCGGATTTTGCCAATGCAGATCTTTGCCTATTGTTTCAAAAACAATGCTCCACAGGTGGGAGGAGCCGCCCATCAGCGGCATAAACGGAAGCGGAGCGGTCTTCTTTTCGGGCTGTACGCTTCAATGTGTATTCTGCCAGAATAAAGCCATCAGCCGCGCTCCTGTCGGCAGGATCACCACTCCAAAAGAGCTTGCGAGTATTTTTCTTGAGCTTCAATCACGTGGAGCACACAATATAAACCTTGTCACTCCGACCCACTTCACCGACAGCATTATTGAGGCACTCGACATTGCAAAACCTACGCTCCATATTCCCATCGTATACAATACAAGCGGATATGAGCTTGCAGAAACGCTGAAAAAGCTGCGGGGCTATGTTGACGTTTTCCTGCCCGATTTCAAATATTATGACACTGCCCTCTCGGCGAAATATTCAAAAGCTCCCGACTATTTCTCGGTTGCAATCAAAGCTTTGTCGGAAATGTATTCTCAGGTAGGACAATACACTGAGGATGAAAATGGGATAGCCAAAAAAGGGGTTATCATACGTCATCTTGTATTGCCCGGATGCCGAAAAGACTCGGTAAGAATTTTGGAGGAAATAAAAAACACCCTCCCCGTTTCTGATATCAGGCTCAGCCTTATGAGTCAATTCACCCCCGACTTCGTTCCAACGGAGTGTAAAGAGCTTTCAAGGAAAATTACTACCTTCGAATACGATTTCGTTCTCAAAAAAGCAATCGAATTGGGATATGACGGTTTCTTTCAACAAAAGGAATCCGCCTCGGCAAAGTATACCCCCGATTTTTGAAAAGCATCAAAAAAACTCCGATTTTTCGGAGTTTTTTATTTTGAATATTCGTTTATATACTTCATTACTTCGTTTTTAGGTACACCCAAGGCGTACGCAAAATCACCCGAAAGTATGCTTTCTGCCATAGAAAGATACCTAAGATCCATTGCCCTCATTTTCTTCTTTGCCTTCTCCATCTCATCTTTATAAGCGCTGACAGCTCTTACGATCCAAAGCATCTTGACCTTGTCGCCGCTGTTTATTATTTCCTCAAAAAGCGCAGTTCGCGATTTGCAGTCATCAAGCCACAAACCGTCGATATTTTTCGATTCTTCGATTATACTATGTATCTCTTCAACGGTAAGAGCACGTCTTATCTCCTTTTCAAGCTCTGAGCCTATCGGAACGAACACCCTTGTATTTTCATCATATACGGAAGTAAGAACGTAATACTCCTTCTTTCCTTGACCTCCGAAATTCTGTACGGAAATTTCCGTTATTTTACACACGCCGGTCTTTCGGTACGTTACATAATCATTCACCGTATATGCCGTTTTGTCCTTTTTATCCACTGTTTGCGCCCCCTTTTGCCCATTCTATATTACTATTATAACATATTTTTAAAAAAATTTCAAAGCTAATTTTCAAAAAAATTTTATTTTTTCCTGACTTTTATACACAATAAGAAAGGATGCGGTTCAATGTTAAACCGCATCCTTTTGGGATTTTTTTAATAAAGGGGATATTTCTTACAGAGCTTTGCTACCTCTGCCTTGATGTATTCTGCCTGTGCATCGAAATCGGATGCCGCAAGCTTGATGAGCTTGCCGATCACCTTCATATCGTCCTCCTTCATACCTCTTGTGGTAACGGCGGGAGTACCGATTCTTACGCCGCTTGTAATGAAGGGACTCTGCGGATCGTTGGGGATAGCATTCTTGTTAAGTGTAATGCCAACCTGATCAAGCTTATTCTCAAGCTCCTTACCTGTAATATTGAAGTTACGGAGGTCAACGAGCATTAAGTGGTTATCGGTTCCGCCCGATACGAGGTCGAAGCCCTCGGCTACCAGCGTTTCTGCCAAAGCCTTTGCATTCTTGATTACCTGTGTCTGGTATTCCTTGAATTCGGGCTTAAGCGCCTCGCCGAAGCATACTGCCTTCGCAGAAATTGTATGCATCAAAGGACCGCCCTGCATTCCGGGGAATATGCCCTTGTCGATCTTCTTCGCAAGCTCTTCCTTACAGAGGATGAGACCGCCTCTCGGACCGCGAAGTGTCTTGTGTGTAGTTGAAGTTACAACGTCCGCATAAGGCACGGGGCTGGGATGAAGTCCTGCCGCAACAAGACCTGCTATATGCGCCATATCTACCATAAGATATGCGCCGACCTTTTTTGCTATTGCCGCAAAGCGTTCAAAATCAATTATTCTGGGATATGCCGATGCGCCCGCAACGATAAGCTTGGGCTTATGCTGAACTGCAAGCTCCTCTACCTTATCGTAGTCAATTCTGTGTGTTACATCATCGATTCCGTAAGGAACGAAGTTATATACAAGACCGCTCATATTTACGGGGCTTCCGTGTGTAAGGTGACCGCCGCAAGCAAGGCTCATACCGAGTACGGTATCGCCCGGCTGGAGAAGTGCAATGTATACTGCAGAGTTAGCCTGCGCACCGCTATGCGCCTGTACGTTTGCGTGCTCTGCACCAAAAAGTTTCTTTGCTCTTTCTCTTGCTATATTTTCTGTAATATCTACGCATTCGCATCCGCCGTAGTATCTCTTTCCGGGGTAGCCCTCTGCATATTTATTGGTAAGTACAGTTCCCATTGCGCTCATTACCGGCTCGGAAACGATGTTCTCCGACGCGATAAGCTCAATGCAATTCTTCTGTCGGTTAAGCTCAAGCTCAATAGCCTTCGCAACCTCTTCGTCATACTTGTAAAGATAATCCAAATTTTCTCTAATCATATTCTTTACGTTCCCTTTCTGTATTATAACATCCCTATTATACTATCTTTTTCTCACTATTTCAACTATATTCGCAAAAGAATTAAAAAAATTTAAAATTTACCCGTTTACTTTTATACTGATTTGTGGTATACTATACACAAATAAAAAATTTGGGAGGTACTATATCATGCCAGAAAACAAAAAAGATTACGAAAAAAATGATGGCCTTAGTTTGATTCTCAAGCTGGTTCTCATCTTTGGTGCTATTATTGCCGCTGTTGTAGTGGGAATTAAGGTTTACGAAAAGATCCAGGCAAGACGTATCTGCAAGATATGCGACTGCGCTGACGAAGAAGACTATTTCAACGATGACGACGATTTCTGCGATTGCGACGAATGCGACGATGATATTACCATCGCCAAGGTTACCGAAAAGGAAATCAATCCCACAGAATAATTATTGACCGTCACACATCGAAAAGCTTGTCATTTATGACAGGCTTTTTTATTTTCTGTATATCCTTATTTTTTACTTGAAAAAACTGTAATACTGTGTTATAATAGCCCTAATGAAAAATCCCCATAAAGGATGTGAATATATGCTTCTGCAAGAATCAGGCGAAATGTACCTCGAAACAATATACGTCCTTACCAAAGAGAGAGACAACATACGTTCGATCGATATTTGCGAATACATGGGCTACTCGAAGCCAAGCATCAGCCGCGCCGTGGGAATACTCAAAAATGCCGGCTATATCAATGTCGACCAAAACGGCTATATCACCCTGACCGACAGCGGTCTTCTGATCGCAGAAAAGACCTATGAAAGGCATCACGTCCTGACAAGTCTGTTTATCAAAATGGGAGTCAGTGAAAAGACCGCATCCGAGGATGCCTGCAAGATCGAGCACGTCATAAGCGACGAGGTCTTTGAGGCAATAAAAAAATACTTTGTTAAAATGTAAAAGGGGAATATTATGAAAATTTCAACAGAAATCGCTTCCATTGCCAAAATCGTCGGCGAGGAAAAAGCTATAGAATACGTTGCAAAAGCGGGTTTTGACCACTGGGATTTCTCGATGTTCGAAATGGCGCGCTTCAACAAAGCGACAGGCAAGCTTTTTGAAACGGGTCATCCCCTTATGGGCAATGAACGCCTTGCCTTTGCAAGGAAGCTCAAGCAGATCGGGCTTGACTTTGGAATTACCTGCAACCAGGCACACGCGCCCTTCCCGGTGAGAATTCCCGAGATATTGGATGCGCAGAAATATGCGCTCGAATGTGCCGCCGAAGCGGGAGCTAAAATTTGTGTCGTACACCCAGACAACTTTAAGTCCCCCGAGGAAAACGCGGAAATGTATTTTGAGCTCCTTCCCTTTGCCAAGGAATACGGCGTCAAGATTGCAACAGAGAATATGTGGAACTGGGATACCGAAAAGCTCGAAGCTCTCCCCGCTGCCTGCTCGGATGCAAAAAACTTCCTCGATCATATTCTCGCTGTAAATGATCCATACTTCGTAGCCTGCCTCGACATCGGTCACGCGGAAATGCGCGGACTCAACACAACTGCCGTCGAATGCATACATACCCTCGGTGATCACCTTCAGGCTCTCCATATTCACGACAACGATAAGTGGCACGACAGCCACATGCTTCCCTTCTCTATGGACATCGACTTTGACGCTATACTCAAGGCTTTGAAGGACATCGGATACAACGGCGATTTCACACTCGAGGCCGATAGACATATCGGAAACAGACCTGCAGAAGAGGTATTCAGCGGTGTTTGCGAAATGGCAAAATCCACAAGAAAGCTTGCAGATATGTTTGAAGCTCTTTAAATTTCTTTTTAAATTATAATGGGATAGGCTAAAATGCCTATCCCGTTTTTTTAATCAGAGCCTTACCTTGCCAAGCAGATTCTTTTCAAAAATCATATTTTCCTGCAAGTATGAACGTGTACCTACACCCGCATCGACAGCCCTTTTGTACATTTCCTTTGCAATCGATACATCGACATAAGCAAGTCCTACGGCATTGAAGTAAATGAATTCCTCGTCATTCTCTCTGCCCTTCTTTTCGCCCGAAAGAACGTCGATGAGATTGCCGTATATATCACTGTCGGTGATGACGCCGTCCTTGTAGCAGCGAGATACCGTCTGCGTGCGGTGCTTTACGGTCTCCCAGTCATCGCATACGATCTTATCCGCCATCTTTACAACGGCATACTCATCCTCCCAGCCGCCTATGTGGCTGTAGAATGCGCCCTTCTTGATCCATTCCGCCTTCAAAAGCGGTGCCTGTGCGCTTGTGGCTGTTACGATTATATCCGAATCGACTATTGCATCCTTCAATACAGTCTTGCATCCAATAAAGGTCATATCGGGGAGAATGGGCGAAAGGTCTCTTATGAAAGCATCCTCCTCTGCCTCGGAAACGGCGGCAACCTTGCACACCTTGAGCGATGGTCTGACACATTTCATACCAAGCAAATGCATCTTTGCCTGCTCGCCCGCACCTATAAAGCCTATTGTTTCGGAGTTCTCACGCGACAAAGCCTCGGCGGCGGTAGCGCCCATAGCCGCAACACGCATATTCGAGCAAAGGGTACCCTCCATTACGCATACGGGAAATCCCTTTTCGATTTCGGACAAAACGATTATTGCAGATAAATTCTGCACACCGTAGCGACGGGGATTTGGGGGGAATACAGATACCCACTTTACACCGCATATCTTTTCGTCAAGCAGTGTTGCGGGAAGGCAGTTTATTCTCTCCTGTGTCTCCTGATTAAAGATCTGTACTATCTTATCGGGGAAAAGTATTCTTTCCTCCTTAAACTTGAATAAGCCTTCTTTTAATGCACTTATAGCAAGCCTCATATCGAATGCGCCCGCATTTATAAGATCCTCCTGGGATAAAGTCAAATAGCTGATCTCTGTACTCATTGTGTATTCTCCTCTTTTGTTTTCTATCCCATTATATCAATTGTTTAGATGATTGTAAATAATTAGATAGTATGGTCTTGCATCATCATAAATTGTGTGGTACAATATAAAAAAACAAAAAGGAGCATTTTTTATGGAAATATTACAGCTCAAATATTTTTTTGAAAGCGCAAAAGCTGAAAGCTTTACATACACGGCAAAAAAGTATCAGGTGCCGACGACCGCAGTCTCCTCATCGATCAGAAGACTTGAAGATGAGCTTGGATGCAAGCTCTTTGAAAGAACGGCAAACCGTATATTTTTGAACGAAAAAGGAAAAAGGCTGGAGCAAGCACTTTGCACCGTCTTTGACGAGCTTGACCAAGCTATCGAAGACATTTCGACGGACTATAATGACCGCCGCGAAATAAAGCTTCTTGTCAGGGGAATGCGGCGTAAGATCACGAATTTGCTGAGCGAATTCAGCCGAAAGCACCCGAATATTATGTTTAAAATAGTATTCAACGAGGCCGATTCCGATGATTACGACATCATTATAGACGACGAAAAGGACATCTACAGAGGCTACAAAAAATTCAAGCTTTACAGTATGCGTCTTCACCTGAAATGCGCATCGGACAACCCGATCAGCAAAATGAAGCTCTCTCTCGTTCAGCTCTGTGACCAGCCTTTCGTTTCTATGGAGGCAAATAGCAATATGCACAGAATCCTCACAAAGGCGTGCAACAAGGTGGGCTTCCACCCGAAAATATCCGCATTTTGCAACGATATCGAATGTTACGAAAAGCTGATCGCAAGCGGTATGGGTATCGGCATCGGACGGGAGGACTATGCCTCCGAGACAAATAACTCAAACATATCCGACCTTGACGTTACAGATTTCAACGAAAGCTACACCGTCTACGTCTACTACAAAGAAAAAGAAAACTACGGAAACGTAAAAAACCTCATCGACTTTCTGAAAAAAGAAAGTGACAAATAATTTTTTATATTAAACAGAATTTTTTGCACCCAAATTCAAAAACGCCACACTATATGATCGGAAGGAGGGAAAATGTATGCAACAAGCCAAAACAAGTGATGAGCTTATTAAAAACCTTACCGAGAACTATATGGAAAAGCTGTTTTACTTTTGTTTGAAAAAAACAGGCAACCGCACCGAGGCAGAAGATCTGACACAAGATATTGCCCTCTGTGTGATCACTTCCCTAAACAAAGGTACGTTTCCGGTATCATTTTCGGCTTGGGTATGGCAAATTGCGCGGAACCGTTACTCCGTATGGGCAAAAAACAAGCGCAAAAAAAACGAAGCCCTAAGCAGTAACGATATCGGCAATTTCGAAATTGAAGATACCCAAAAAGACATACTTGAAAAAATTGTAAACGAAGAACAAGTGGCCTTGCTACGTCGGGAGCTGGCATTTATCAAAAGTGATTACCGTAATATAATCGTAGAATACTACATAAAAAACAAAAGCTTGCGCGAGATCGCATCACACCTCTCCCTTCCGACAAACACGGTCAAGTCTCGGCTTTTCCGAGCAAGAGAAATATTGAAAGAAGGTATGACTATGGCGCGAGAATTCGGAAAACTAAGCTACAAGCCCGAAAACATTTATTTTATTAACAACGGACTGCACGGCACAAACGGTGAACCGTGGAACTACATTTCACGGTCGCTGTGCAAAAATATTATGCTTGCAGCCTACAGAACGCCGTCAACAGCAGAAGAACTTGCCGTGGAGCTCGGAGTCGCACTCCCCTATATGGAAGAAGAGCTGTCTTCACTTGTCAGTGCCACTTTAATGAAGAAGAATAAAAACAAGTACGAAACAAACTTTTTTATCGTAAGCGCAGAAGCTCAAGAAAAGATCTATGCACATTTGCGCAGTATTGCTCCCATACTTACTAATGCCGTAATAGCCGCAATGGAATATGATATTAAGTGGAAAAACTTGAATTCACCCAATTGGCACGAAAATTATCAGTCGTTTGAGGATATGAAATGGGCTCTGCTTATGATGGAAACAGATGCTGTAAACACCTACACACTAAACCTATTCAATAAAGATGAGCCTTCCTCCAGTATAGGGCCTTGGGGACATACTCTTCGCCCAAACGGCGGAGAATGGGATCTGCTCGGAATGGAGAGTAATCACGGCAATGAACCCTGTTTTGTAGGACTTAGCGGGTGTGTATCAAACCCAAACGAAAAGGATCTTCCGGAAATAACGTTTCGTCAATTCCGCTTTAAATACGGCGGGCTTGAAAAACGCACTCCTCCCCCTCTTTCGTACGCTGACGGGAAAGCTTTGGTTGAAGTTGCAAGCGGCAATGCTCAAGAAGCGGACATTGCAATTTTGAAGCGGTTGGAATCATACGGATATATTCAAAATACATCTGCGGGATATGCTCCGACAATTATGGTCATTTGCAAAAATAAAGCTCATAAAATGCCAAAAAAAGTACGGGACGAGTTTGAGGCTCTTCGCTTCAAAGCCCGAGACATTGCCGCAAAGCATTATTTATTCTGTCGCGAGCTGATATACAAAGAAATTCCCGAGTTTTTGAAGGATGATGCTTTTCAGATCGATCACGCCTGTGCAAATATTTTTTCAATGCGCGGTGCAGTTCTTGAAGAGGCAATTAAGCAAGGCTACTTGACCTTTGATAGTAATAATGATAAACAGATACTTGGAGCATTCCTTGTGATATAATCATAACCACCCTATAAGGGTATGTTACAAGCAGGCGCCGAATCCTACCGAAACATTTGTCACATGCAATCTTGCCCTACAGCCACTGATGTGGCGAATATTCTAAGCCTTCCTCCGAGAGGTAGCGAAGCGGCGGCGAGGGAGTGAATGACAGTCCGGTGGACTGGAAAAAGGGTTCCCCGAAACGCACAAAGTAAGTTTTTTGGGGGCCCGTGGTAGGGGTTCCACGAAACGCACGAAGTAAGTTTTTTGGGGGCCCGTGGTAGGGGTTCCACGAAACGCACGAAGTAAGTTTTTGGGGTTCCCGTGGTAGGGGTTCCCCGAACCGAGCTTGTCGAGTTTTTGGGGGTCCCGTGTAGAGCCTTAAGATGCGCGGATCACTCAACGGCAAAAGTCTCTTTTTAACCACTTAGCTTAGAATGTTAGTTTCGGGATACAAAAAAGGGATATGGGCAAATGCCCATATCCCTTTTTTTACTTTTCTACTTCTACTTTTATAACAGCCATTCCGAGATCGTCGTTCATTGCATAGAGCTTCATTTCTTTTGGTGTCGGCAATATCGTTAAAGGTGCCGAAGTCGAGCTTGAAGCAACAGCCTCGCCCTTTGAACGTACTGCAATCGTAATCTTACCCTCATACATCTTTCTTTCGGGAAGTGTTACTTTATTGTGGTCGCAGTTATCGGAACCGGTTCCGACAATTTCAAACTCTTCGTTTACAGAAAACTTAACGAAGGGGGATGCATTCGGAACAACAAGTCCGTCTTCATCGACACATTCGCAAGTAAACAAGCCAACTTCACTGCCGTCAGCCTTAAATTTAAGATCCTGACGCAATACAAGTCTGTAAGGTTTCTTTGTTGTTTTTCTTACGTGTTCAACAACATCTTTTCCGCCTTTTCTGCCGATAACCTTGAGTTCACCGGGCTCGTATGCTACGTTCCACTCACCGTGGCCGTATTTTTCAATTTCCTGCTTGCCGAGAGAAACGCCGTTCAAGTAAAGCTCAAGCTCTTCACAGTTCGTATAAACTGTTACAACCACCTCTTCGCCCTCAAGCCCCTTTAAGTTCCAGTGAGGAACAATGTGAGCCATAGGCTCGTCGGTCCAGTGCGAAACGTTTTGATAGAAAGCGCCCTTCTTTTGCAAGAATAAGTCGATAGCTCCCGACTTTGAGCAAAGCTGAGGCCACACAGCTTCTCCTCTGTGCTCGATACTATCCCACTGATATCCGCCCATGATGTAAGATCTTTCGGTAAAGAACTTCCAGTTCTTTTCGCGTCCCAAGAACCAATGGTTTGTATCTCTGTCTTTATCTCTAACTCTACCATAGTTATTCGATTCAATAAGCCAATCTCTCGTCGTACCGGTAGCGCAGTTTTCAGATGAAAGAACGGGCTTGTCGGGATACATTTCGTGAATTTCATCATAAAAACGATGATTGTAGTTAATTGAAATTACATCACAATACGGGAATACAGTTGAAAGATGGGGATCGTTTGATTGAGCGCTCGTAATAAATCTTGTATTATCAAGTTTACGAATAAGCGCTGCCATTCTTTTATGAATACGAGGACCTTCTGCAGTCTTCTGATAATATTCTTCGTTACCTGTTGACCAGAACACAACCGAAGGTCTGTTTCTGTCGCGCACAACAAGTACACGAAGCTGCTCAAGGCTTTCTTCCGTCGACTCAAACCATCTTGTTTCGTCGAATACAATCATACCCATTTCATCGAGAAGATCCATTGTTCTTTCACAGTGCATATAGTGGCAAAGTCTTACCCCGTTTGAACCCATTTGCTTAATAAGGTCAAGTTTGTATTTTGCAACGTTATCGGGAAGAACAAGACCTGTCAAGCCAAAGTCTTGGTGCATACAAACGCCCTTTATAAGTACTTTTCTACCGTTAAGAATAAATCCATCCTTTGCATCAACAGCAATAGTACGGAAACCTATTCTTGTGTAATCTTCGTCAGAAAGAACACCATCTACATAAACACGGGTTACAACCTTGTAAAGATTAGGTGTTTCTGTATCCCAAATTTTTGGATCGTTTACTTCGGCTAAATATTTAAGAGTTGTCTTGCTTCTGAATTCTGCTTTACCTTCAGCTTTAGCCGTAGCAACTACTGTTCCGTCAACATCAACAATATCACTTTCAACAGCAATATTCTTATCTTCGTCATAGTCGTTTACAACTGTTGACTGAAAATCAACTCTCCAAAGTTTATCATTTACCTTTGTTGCAGGTGCATATACACCATAACGGTCAAGCGCTACGGGTTCGGTAACAACCAAATTTACATTCCTGTAAATACCTGCGCCCTGATACCACCAACCTTCAAAACGTTTGCCAAATACGTAAATAGCAAGTACGTTTTCTCTATCAAAGTAAATATTATCTGTTATATCTACGTCAAATTCGTTAAAAGCTGAAAAGTTATGCTTCATCAAACAACCGTTAAGATAAATAGTTGCATCACCCGCGATACCACCAAACTGAAGAATAACTCTCTTTCCCTTCCATTCCTGATCAGGTTCAAAGTGCTTTCTGTACCAAGCGTTATCATAAATAAAATAACCTGTCGCACAGTTCCCTTCCTCTGTGGGAGTTTGACCTATTATGTAATCGTGAGGAACGTTAACATGCTTCCAGTTACCTGATCTCATATCAATGTCTTTGAAGCGATAGTAAGGATTAAATGCATCGTAATAACCGTATGCTGCAGGTCCTGTATGTTTTCTGATAGTCTTTGACTGTGAATATACGGGGCCCTTATCGTCGTTTACCGGATAGTTTACTTCAATATCACCTTTGTGAAACATCCAGCCCTTATTTAATGATATAACCTTGCGCATAAATAATACCTCTCTTTTGTCAGTATATATTTTATTGTTAAATCTCAAGTTCTTCCGCCGACATAACGAAGCCGTAATCGGCATATTCGAATATATCGGCTTTTTTGTCTGTGTTAATTGCAATTACAGTTCTTGAGTTCTGCATACCCGCCAGATGCTGTACAGCACCCGAAATGCCTATCGCAATATATATTTCGGGGGCGATCACCTTGCCCGTCAGTCCTATCTGCGTATCGTAGCCTATAAGTCCCCCGTCGACGACCTTACGCGACGAGCCTATCCCCGCACCTATCTTTTCGGCAAAAGCCTTTACCCTGTCAATACATCCGACAGCTCCGTGGCCGAACGATACGACGATTCTTTCCTTTGTGTCTTCCTCGGTTCTTACCGTCGCCATAACGGGAAGAGTCAGGCTCTTTATTTTTGCAATAACCTTTCCCGAGAGGGCGGGACGGACCATAAACAGTGTTTCGCCGTCCGTCTCGAGGCTCGTGCAATCGGCACAAAGTCCGATCCTCAGCCTTGCCGCTACCCTTCCCGCCAACCTTTTGCTTTCGGCATCGGTCGCAAAAAGCACGGCATTCGGCTTTTCTGTAGTGATCCTTTGAGCGATCTCTTCCTCATCGGCTGAGTCGATGACCGTTATATCGTCGGAAACCGATCTTGCAAACTCAATAGGCTTTTTGCCGACGATCCATACCTTGTCTATCTTTTTATCTGACGTTTCGGTCTTTTCTGTAGCTAAGACCTCTGTATTCAGCACTCTTTCGATGGTGTCATAAAGCGCATCTTTGTCAAGAAAAACGCATTTTCTCTTGCCGGACTGATTTTCAAAAGTCTGTATGACCCTTGTAGGCGAGCCGCGAAGTCCGCATTTTTCGGTGTCGGCACCGATATCCTCGGCGTTCCATATTTCGACCTCCCCCATCTTCGAAAAAAGGCTGGGAAGTCTTAAATCACATATTCTTTCAAACGTGAGAAGCGAAGGTGCTTTTACGGTGCACTCTCCCTCGCGCCTTGTCATACATTGAGCAGATTCTTCGGTTATGTTTTTTATAGCCATAACCTCGGTCATAAGGCTGTATCCCAATAATTCCGACGTCATAGGACCCGTCTGTCCGGTATCGCCCTCCATAGTCTGCCTTCCGCAGAAAACGTAGTCGGGAGATAATTTTTTCAGCGCAAGAGACAGCGCATAAGCCGTAGCCAACGTATCCGCTCCCGCAAAGCGCGTGTCGGAAAGCAGTATTGCCTTTTTTGCACCCAGTCTTGTTAGGCTTTTCAAATAATCAGCCGTCGACGGTATGCCCATAGACAACAGAATTACCTCTGCCCCGCCGATCCGCAATGCGCTCTCGTAAGCACTTGCCTCGAACGGGCTCATCTCGCCGTTTCTGCCCTGTCTTATACAAACTACTATCTTCATAAGCACTTATCTCTCTCTGTAAATGGGAGCTAATGCATCGTGTATCTTCTTATATTCTTTATATACCTTCTTGTATTTTTCGGTGTTTTCGGGGTTTGGTACTACCGTATCAACCTCTTTTATACAAACCTTAACAGCTTCTTCGGCACTCTTGAACACACCGCAGGCAATACCTGCAAGCATTGCCGAGCCGAGCGAGGAATCGGCACTCTCGGTTATGCGAAGCTCGATTCCGAGCATATCGGCGGTTATCTGCGCCCAAAGTCTGCCCTTGCCGCCGCCTCCGATGAGGGTCGCCTTCTTGTTGTATTCCATTCCGAGCGAGTCAAGATAATTCTTACTGTCAAGAAGTGACAGCGATACGCCCTCGAGCACCGCTCTTGTAAAATGCGCCTTTGTATGTGTCGATCTTACACCGGTAAAGCTTCCGCAAAGCATAGGATCGGCATAAGGGGTTAGCTCGCCGTTGAGGTGGGGGAGGAATATCAGTCCCTCGCAGCCGAGAGGTATCTCGGATGCACCTTTGTCAAGCTCCTTGTAGCTTCCGCCGAATGAATCTCTGTACCAGCGATAGCTTGCCGCCGCAGATTTGGTTGCCGTACCGGGATACCAAAGTCCGCCTGTAATATGCGAGTAGTTTACAAGATGTCTGTCGGGATATGGCTTGTCTGTGATGACACAAATCCTGCCCGCCGTCGCAAGCTTGACGGTTATATCGCCCTTGCTTACAGCTCCCGAGGCAAACACCTCCATTACGGTATCTGTCGTTCCGCAAACTACGGGAAGTCCCTCGGGAAGTCCAAACCTTTCCTCCGCCTCTTTTGTTACCTTGCCGATGATGTCGGTGGGGGCGACTACTGGAGGAAGCATATCAACGGTTATTCCCGCCAAATTGCAAAGCTCTTCGTCCCAAGCCATCTTGTTGCAATCGAAAAGCATACTGCCCTCTGCCTCGATATAGTCGGTGCAGTATACGCCGGTCAGTGCAAATCTTATATAATCCTTTTCGAAGAATATGTATCTTATTCTCTCAAAGTTGTCTTTTTCGTTTTCATTTAACCACATAAGCTGAGGAAGTGTCCATATCGTATCGGGCTTGTGGTAGGTCTTTTTGAATATTTCTTCAGCCATCGATGCGTAAACTCTGTCAGCCTGCTCCCTGCTTCTTGTGTCCGTCCAATGCATTGCAGGTCTTATGGGGTTATAGTCCTTGTCGCAGACAAGGCTTGTATGTGTGGCAGAATCGATTGCAACACACAACACGTCCTTCATATCTATTCCGCTTTTTTCGGTGAGTCCCTTTACGTTTTCAGCCAAGGCAAAAAGCCAGTCCTCCGCCTTTTGCTCACAAGCCGCGGGCGTGGGATGGTAGGTAGGATATTCAACGTTGTTTTCGGCAACTATTCTGCCGTCAGTATCTATCAGCGTTGCCTTTGTGGAGCCGCCGCCGAAATCTATTCCAAGTAAGTATTTCATATTCTCACCTTAATTCTCACCTTAATATTTAAGTTCAAAGTTTGTACCGGAAATGCCGCCGCACACTCCGCGTGCAAGCAATCCCTCGTTGTCATTGTGGCAAAGTATCCATTTGTTCTTTCTGAAAAGAAAAGCATCGTCTACAGTTTTTTCAAGGGGTACGTTTGTTCCTGTCGGCAAGCATACGACACAGCCGAAGCCTTTTTCGCTTACCTCGCAAGGACAGAAGTGGAGAGAAGTTGCATAAACCTCGATCACGGTACCCTTCGGAACGTAAAAAGCTCTGAACACCGAGGTGTCAAGCTTTCCGTCCTCTATCTCATAAGTATGGGCAAGAAACAAAACCAAATCGGTAATCGCTATATTAATCTCGCTTGAAGTATGCCATTCAGCCGCATTCAAAAAATTGGAATGACCGTAGCAGTACCCCGTCTGCATCGGAAGTGTGCCGAAATATTTATCTTCCAATATCTTCTTGATCATAAGGCACTCAAAAGTAGACTCGCTTGCAACGTATACCGATCCCTCTTTAGGCAACTCGATTTTTTCCGCTGCTTCAATTATCTCTTTTGCATCAACATTATTGATGATTCTTCCGTAACTTCTAAACTCTTCGTCTGTTACCGAATAGATTTTATAGTCATTTTTGTTATTTAAAACGTTAAGCATTTTCTTACCTCTGTTTTGTCAAAATGCAAAGACGGAGATATGCGTAAAATCTTACGCATATCTCTATCTTACAAAAATTATCTGTGTGCGATCCAATCGTGCTCGGGATCGTTGCTTCTGTTAAAGCCCTGGTAGTCGCCTGCCATAAGCCACAGGAAGTAAGTCTTGTATCCGGGAGTGGATACTGTCGTGTGGAAGCCGTAGGGGAATTCTACGAGTTCATCGTTCTTTACTCTGTAAGCCTCGTCAATGCTACCGTCGGAGGTGTAGAGACACTGAACGCCAAAGCCCTGCTTAGGCTCGAAGAGGAAGTAGTAGATCTCCTCTGCTATGCATTCTGTGGGCATATTGTCCTCGTCGTGCTTGTGAGGGGGGAAACCTGCCCAGTTACCTTCTGTGGTATATGCTTCACCGATGGTAAGTATCTTGGCATTGGAGTTGCCGTCGATGAGAAAACTGGTCTCTCTCTGGAAAGGAACCTCTCCGAGAAGCTTCAAAACAACGTGATCCTCTCTGAGGACCTGGGGCTCTGTCTTTTCGGTAACGGGGGTTGCGCAGACAGCGATCTTGATCTTGTCGATAGCCTCGATCACGCACTCCTGCTCTCTCGGCATATAAAAGCTTTCTGCCTTACGGTTTTCGAAAACAGACATTCTGTTTCCGATGTTTTCCCACTTTTCACCGTTGACCTCAACGTTTACGTGACCCTCAAGCATAATAAACGCAGTTTCTTTGTCCTCGGTATTGTATGTAAGTCTCTCGCCTGGATCAAGCTCGATTATTCCGAATTCAAGCTTCTTGAGCGAGCATTCGCCGATCTTGCAAAGGGGAGTATATCCCTTCGCGGGCACATAAGTCTTCTTAAAGTTCATAGCCGTTCTCCTTCAGATATTTTTTTACTGTTTCAAAGTCGGGTACGCTTTCTCTCGCGCCTATTCCGGTACATTTAAGTCCCGATACGGCGCTTGAAAAATGACAGCACTTTGTGTAGTCGTATCCGTTTGTTACCGCAAACGCAAACGCACCGTGGAACACGTCTCCCGCGCCGTTTGAGTCAACGACCTCTGCGGGATAAATGGGATACGTCGTGAGCTTTTCGCCGTCATACATCACTCCGCCGTTTTTGCCGCAGGTGATGACAACGATCTCGGGATTGTATTTGTCATACAACACCTTTGCCGCCTCCTCGGGCGTCTTGCATCCCGTCGCTCCGAGCGAATACTCCTTCGAGGGGATCAGTATGTCTACATAAGGCAAAAGTCTTTCGTATCCGGGATAAAGACCGCCTGCATCGTAAAGCACCTTTACACCGTTTTCGCGTGCAAGCTTTGCACCCTCGATAGCCGCCTCAAGCTCGTTTCCGTCAACCATAAGGAGCTTCGCGTTCTTTATGGCATCCTTCTGTTTCTCGTTAAGCTTGAGAGGGGGCAAATTACCTCTGTCGAAAACACAGGTACGGCTTGTTGTTTCGGCACTCAGCCAGATAACCGAAGTGAAGGAGCGATAACCGCTTTCCGTGGTAACAAGCTCATTTGTCATACCGTATTTTTCGAAATCTGCCTTCAGAAATGCACCGCCGTTATCGTCGGACAATACACCGATGTATCCGCATTTCTGACCTAACTTCGATGCCGCAACAAGCCCTGTCGCAACGGGACCGCCACCCGCAAGTCGGGTGCTGTCGGCACGAAGCTTTGTATCCTCTTCGGGGTAGCGGGGGACACTCACAAGAGTGTCCATTACACATGCCCCGATACCTACTATATTAATCATAATTATTCAGCCTTTCCGTCTGCACCGACAAGCTTGATTCTGGAAATGCAGAATTCCTTAACTGCTTCGATAGGTCTCTTCATAAACGTATCGACCGCAACCGCTCTGTCGGGTTTTACAGCATCCTCGGCAAGACAATCGATGAAGGCATAGCAGAGGTCGGTCGCAAAGTTCATCTTTCTGATACCCGCCTTGACTGCCTTCTTGATCTCCTCATCGGGAACGCCCGAGCCGCCGTGGAGCACGAGGGCTGTATTGTTCGTTGCTTCTCTGATCTCCTTGATCCTCTCGATGTCAAGCTTGGGAGGCTTCTTGTATCTGCCGTGCGCTGTACCTACCGCTACGGCAAGACAGACAACGCCCGTCTCTTCAACGAAACGCTTTGCATCTGAAGCAGTCGTAAACTCGTCCATGGAATCGTCAGCCGTCGTTCCGACGTGACCGAGCTCGCCCTCTACCTGAACGTCAACGTGCTTACAGAAGTCAACGATCTTCTTGGTAAGAGCAATGTTTTCCTCAAAAGGAAGGGTCGAGCCGTCAAGCATAACGCCTGTTGCACCGTATCTGATCGAACGTGTCGCCTCAAGCTCGGAGGGACCGTGGTCAAGGTTGAAGCATACGGGAACTGTAGCTCTCTTTGCCGCCGCAAGAATAACGGGAGATAAGAAATATCCAGTTTCCTCCTTCATAAGGCGGGGGTATACCTGGAGAATTACTGGGGCTCTCATTTCCTCGGCTGCATGGAGTGCACCGATAACGTTTTCCATATTGTAAACGTTGAATGCGGGAATGCAATAACCGCCCTTTTCCGCCATATCAAGTATTTCTTTAAGATTAACTAACATTTTTTGTTCTCCCTTTCTTATGCAAGGATAAGATCCTCGATCGAAAGAACCTCAACCTCGTTCTGCTCAATGCTCTTGAGGGATACGTATTCGGAAACGCAAGCGGTTACGATAGTGTTCTGTCCGATGGAGGTCACGTTGTAAAGACGGCGCTCTGCAACCTTCTTCATAACGTCGGGAATGTACTGAGCCATAAGAATGTTACCTGCCCATACGGTCTCCTTGCGGTTGAGAAGCATTTCGGTAAGGTCTGCATAAGACATTACGACACGTCTTGCCTCTTCTGTCTCTTCAAGGTCACGTGCAAGCTGGAAGGGATCCTGGAATACAACGGTCTTGCCCTTGTTTTCTGCTATAAGCTTGCCCGTTGCCAAAAGCTGATCGAGGAATGCTGTATATGTAACTACCTTTGCCTTGACCTCAACGCCGTTTTCGCCGTATACTCTCTTGATTGCCTTTGCATCGAAGGGATCGTATACAACTACTGTTTCAAAGCCGTTCATTACCTCTGCCATCTCAGCCATCTGAGCCTTTGTTTCGTTTGCCGCACCGATGAGGAAGTCGAGCTGTGCGCCCGTTGCCTTTTCATCGAGGGCTACGGTAAATTCAACGTTTGCCTTTTCAAGCACCTTGATCGCCTTTACTGCCTGGCAGGGTGCCATATATCTTGCATCCGCACCGAGCACGAGAAGTGTATCGGTCTTTGCGGAATGCTCCTTGATCTTTGCTGTAAGCTCTTCTATAAGCTCTGTCTTGCCGTATGCGTTGCCGCTTTCAAGGCAGTTCATAACGAGCTTCTGAATGTACTCGGGAAGCTCTCCCTCGAGTGCCGCCTGGAGTCTTACCTCCTTTGTGAACATAACGGGATCCCAGCCTGTTACGCAAACGCTTACACAGCCGCCGCAGCCCGCACATTCGTATACGTTGTCGATAACCTCACTGAGCTTGATAGCACCTCTGTTTACAAGTGAAAGACCAAGTGCTCTTGCTCTTGCTGTATTTCTTTCAAGACCTGTTGCATTGCCGATAGGGCAGATGTGATGGCACATCCAGCAGAAACGGCAGGAATCTATATGCTGTTTACTTTTTTCGGATATAATCATTATTCTTTCCTCCTATTATCTTTGTTCGGCAAATTAAAGACCCAATTTAAAGGGGTTCATAATGCCATTGGGGTCAAGGCTCTTCTTGAGGCCTTCAAACACCTGCATTGCAGGTCCGTACTGCTCTTTCATAAGTCTGCCGAGCTTGATGCCTACACCGTGGTGGTCGTTTACAACGCCGCCGTGTGCAAGTGCGGTTCTGACACCGCAGGTCCAGATCGCCTGGTGAAGTCTCAATGCTTCAACGGGATCCTGAGGAACGTCTTTGCCGTCTACAATGAATCTGTCGTAGATCATTGAGCCCCATTCATACCAGTGGCTGAAGTGAGCGATAAACTTTGCCTGAGGGAAGTTTGTCTCAATAGCTTCCTTCATTGCCCAGTAGATCTCTTCGATCTTGCCGTAAGGAGCGATCGTATCCATTGTACCGAACATCTGAGGAATATCCATCATGTGACCGGGATAGAAGAACGTGATCTTCTCTTCCCACCACTTTTCGCCGTATTCACTGCCAAGGTCCTCAGCACCGTACTTTGCAAAGGTCTCGAGAAGGATCTTTTCTTCAACCTCTACCATTTCCTTAACACCCTCGTAAGCGATGTTCATGAATGCGCCCTTGCGCTCAACACCGACGATCTTCTTGATGAGAGATGCCGTTTCTGCCTCGTCATAAAGACGCATAACGGAGGGCTTGAACTTCTGGAGAAGCTCCTTGGACGCCTTGAATGCACCCGACATATCCTGGAACAGGAAGCCGCGGAATCTTCTTTCCTCGGGCTGATCGTAAATACGCATCTGTGCCTTTGTGATGATACCGAGTGTACCCTCGGAGCCGATAAAGATCTGGTTTAAGTCGGGACCTGCCGCATGCTTGGGGGCACTTGCAGTATTGATAATATCACCGTTCGGAAGTACAACCTCCATCTGGAGTACCATATCGTCGATCTTGCCGTACTTTGTGGAGCATACGCCGATGCCTCTGTGTGCAAGGAAGCCGCCTACAGTAGAGCAGGTGAGCGAAGAGGGATAGTGCATAGTTGCCTTGCCTACCTCGTTTGCCGCCCATTCGATGTGCTTGTAAATAGCACCCGTGCCGCACTCGATGTACATTGCGTCTGTATTTACTTCGTAGATCTTGTTCATTCTCTTTGTGTCAAGCAAGATGCCGCCGCAGACGGGAAGCGCACCGCCCTGTGTGCCGCCGCCGGCACCCCAAGGTGTTACGGGGAGCTTATAGTAGTTTGCGATCTTCATGACCTTGGATGTCTCCTGTGCATCCTTAGGTGCTACGATGAAATCAGCCTCGGGCATTCTCTCGCCTCTGTCTGCCCACATTCTGGACAGCCAGTAATAGTCAACGCTGTGTGTAAGCTTGTCGATCTCTCTGATAGAGCAATTTTCGCGACCTACCGCATCCTCAAGCTCGGTAAGTATCATTGCATCCAAAAATTTGTTTCTCTGCATAATTCTTTTCTCCTGTTTATATGTAATTATTTATTTTTTACGGATCTGTCTACTGTCAGATTGGGTACGAACTTACAGAAGGTTTCGATCTCCTTTGTGTAGTCGCCCTCGATCTCTACAAAGTGGTGAATATAGGGTCCTTCAAGGAGTCTGTCCTCCCAAGCCTGAAGGTTATCGAACTCGCCCCAGATATAAGTGCCGTGTGTCTGCGGTCCCTTTGCGGTGTTTATTGCACCCGCAAGGATCATATAGTTACCGTCATCCTGGTCGAGTCTTGCAACTGTGTACTGACCGTCCTTCGCTCTGAACCATTCTCTTTGGTTTACGAGGCGGGCTGTGCTGTCGGGAGCTTTGACAGACAGCGGGAAGGGTCCGCAATGCCAGAGGAGCTCGGCATTCTTGTTTTCGGGATGACGCACCGTGAATTCTCCGAGGAAGGGCTTGCCCTCTCCGAGAGATGCGGCTCTGAGCATGACCATCGTCATTGCGCAGTGCATATCGCTTTCACAGCTGATGGTGTATCCGAGATCGTTGAGCACACCGTATACGGCACAGGGAGCAAGGCCGTCGAACAGCTGAGGTGTCGCCGTCCAGCACTCTGCCGAAATAACGTCGAGCTTGAATTCCTCGAAAATGCCTATATATGTAACTACCAGACAAGCCATTCTCTCAAGATATGCGGGAGTCAGGTCGTCCATCTGATAATTGTCTTTGAAATACTGAATATACTTTGCGATCTCTTCCTTCTTGCTCTCCATTGCCGCATTGAAGCGATCCTGAAGTATTGCAAGGTTAATGGGGATGATACGGAGTCCGAACTTGGACATAAGCTCGCCCTCGTTCCATATTACCGAATAGAAGGGTGCGGGACGGATACCGACCTGACCGATCCTCAGTCCGTCGAAATTCTTAAGCATACAAGCAACTCTCACAAGGCTTGTAAAGCTTTCGGCAAACGTATCCTCCTCTACTCTGCAGCAGGGGATGTGCGCAAAAGGAATATGGTATCTCTGGAGCTGACGGGAGAGTCCGAAAAGTCCGCACTGTGAGTCGGTGGGTCTCATTCCGTCTACGTAATATTCGTCATCGAGGGGTGCCCAGATGAATAAAGGCTTTCCGACCTTTCTTGCAAGGTCTGCGGCTGCCTCCTCGTTACCGAAGTTTGCGTTTATTATAAGTACGGCATCAACGCCTGCCTCGGTAAAACGCTTTGCTGCGGCATCTACCGAATCGTCATCAAAAATAAGATCGTTGCAGCCGAGTCCCTTTGTATCAACAAAGGTCACTTTATCGGTGGTGAAGTTCTTTTCGATATACTCTACGTTCTTCTTACCTCTTTCCTCGGCGGAGACCCAGGTCAAAAAGGTCTTTGCAGGACGCGGAGTGGTATTTCTTCTCATGGGACAAAGTCCGATCTTTACATTGTAATTCAGCATATATATCCTCCTGAAAAATATTTTCATTCCAAATTATATTGTACTACTTTTTTGTGATATGTGTCAACATTTTTCAGAACTTTTTTTCGTTTAATTGACTTTTTTTCGTATCTATGATAGAATAGTGAAAATAATTTCCAAAGCGAGGTCCGAAATGGAATCTGTGATGCATAAAATCAGATCTGCCTACGACGAAATGGGGCGGAGCGAAAAAAGAATTGCCGACTATATGATAAAAAATCCGCAAAAGCTCATCGGTCTTTCCATAAGTGAGCTTGCGCAAAGCTGCGGAAGCGGTGACGCTACGGTAGTAAGATTTGCCAGAAGACTCGGTTTTTCGGGATATCAGGAGCTGAAGCTTCGCCTGGCATCCGAATTCAACTCCACATCAGCTCTCGACAACACCATCGAAAAGACAGACTCCTGCTACGATATATTTATAAAAAGGATAAACGACATTTCGGTCTCGCTCAAAAATACCGAGTCCGTGCTCGACACCGAGCAGCTCGATATGGCGGCAAAAAAAATCATGCAGGCAGGAAGGATAGTCATCTTTGGGCTGGGTAACTCGGCGGCGGTGGCTATGGATGCCTCGCACAAGTTTCTCAGGATCGGGCTTAACGCACAGGCGATCTGCGACAATCACATGCAATCGATAGTCGCCTCCCACCTCGATGAAAATACGGTTGTAATCGGCGTTTCGCACTCGGGCAGCTCAAAAGATATCGTCGAAGCAATGCAACTTGCAAAAACAAAAAATGCCACCACAATATGCGTTACAAACTACGGTAACTCGCCCATTCTCGCGGTTTCCGACATACGTCTTTTTACCCAGGCGGAAGAAACGAAGAGGTCTATTCTCGCAATGAGTTCACGAATCGCCCAGCTTGCAATTTTCGACGCTATCTATTCATACATTGTAATAAATCAAGACAAGCAATCGCTCAGCGCGATCTACAACACGGAAACGGCACTCAAAAACAAGAAATACTGATAACAACAAAAATGGCGGACACCGAGAAAGTGTCCGCCGTTTTTGTTGTTTTTAATCAATTTTATTTTGCCGTGAATTCGTAGCCTTTTACAAGGTGGATCTCTTCGCCGTCCATACCTGCTATGCAAGCGTAAAGATCGAAAGTATAGTTTTCGCCGGAATTCAAGGTGATTTCGCTGAGGTCGATGCCAGAAATGGTATATTCACTCAATTGTACAGTTCCGTAAGTAGGTGATGTAATCTCTTTTCTCTCACCGACAACCTGTCCGTTTTGGCTGAATACCGCTCTTACGGACATCATATGCTTATTCGATTTTACAATACCGCTCAAGGTCTTGTAAGGCAAAGTTTCGTCGAGGTGTGCACCGGATACGATCGCCGTCGGAGTATCAACAAGTCCTGTCATAAGCTCGGGAATAGATATAGGCAAGCTTCCCTCTTCCATAAGCTGTCTGAAGGTATAGCTTACTTCTTTGAGAGATCTGTCGTTTTCGTTATAAATATATACGCTTGTCGCGCCGCCAGCTTGATGTATAAAGTTAACCTTACTTGCATTCAGGTCTATTTGGTTGTTTGCTTTGCGTACAACTTCAACGCTTGATACGATTCGTACGTGTCTTGCATTTGAAGTATATTTTTGCTGTGCATCATTGTATATCTGAGTCGAATGCGCCGTTGCATCACCGGGCTGCAGTTTTGCATAAGCTTCAGCCATTACCATTTTGTCTATTTTTGCTACTACCGCCTTTGTGTTGTTTCTGTCCTTAACGATATAACGCTCGTCGATCTCGTAATCGCCAACCTTAACCGTTCCGTAGTCCAATGTAAGCATATTATCAATGTTGATAAGACCTTTTGTTTCCGGACGGCTGTTTATTACAGTGTTCCAACCGTAAATCATACCGCCCCAACAGTCGTTTCCGGGGAAGTTCTTTGCGTTTTGAAGTCCTGCCTCCTTTTGTGCGGGAGTAAGCTTATCAAAATCACTTGTGCCGTTGTTCCTATTGAAAACCAAATTAGGCTTGTCCAAGGGAACAATATCCGTTCTGTCTATCATATCGAGGAAGGTCTCGTGCTGTGTCAATGTTTTGTTTACATAAGGAATACCGTGATACGTCTTGCCCGCATAGAATACGGCATACATCTTGGTCGAGCCCGTGCTTACCGAGTATTGGTTGTAAGTACCCTCGTTGTAGAGTATAAACGTCTCTTTGGGAGTCCACTCGATGTTGCTCATTTTGTACATATAGTCGACAACCTGTTTTCTTGCCGCCTCTGCGCCCGCGGGATCGTAAAGATACGTCGGGTCATAGTTTTCGTGTACGCTTATTACTTTTTCTTCCAAAATCGCCTTTGTTTCATCAGCCTCGACGTTACCCTCTACGGCAGTTTTCGCAATGTCGTAAAGGCTGCCTGATACTACGTCGGAATACAAATACTGCTCCTGACCGTCGCACTCGACCTTGACGTAAGCTCTGAAACTGTAATTCTTATCGTAATTATTCTCTCTGACAATGTCGGTATCAATTACAACCGCACCGAAGAGAATGTCAGAATCATCCTTGCACTTGCCGTCGGATACAACGTCACATAGACCGAAGGTGTTGCTGTGTGTAAACGGCTCGTCTGACTTCAACAGATCCTGCGGAGCCGATATAATCCCGCACTCTTTTATTGTTACGTCGGTGTATTCTTCATCGGCGTATCCACCCCAGGCATAAACCGTCTGCTTATCGGAATCAGCCTTTACCTGAACGCCCTTAAAAGTAACCGTGGGGACTTTCAACACCTTGACGTCTGCCTCGTGGTATTTCCAGTCGCCGAAATAATATTCAGCCTTAACCGTACCTTCAGCCGAGGTATCGCACTTTACCGAGAAAGATTCGGGGTTTTTATCGTATTCAACCGTTTGGGTGAATTTTTGATTGTTCAATACGGGATTCTTATATTCAACTTCGACTACCGAACCTTTTGCGGAAAGCTCCTCGCCGCAGAATACGTATTTAACCGCAGGTGTCTCTTTAACTGTTCTGTTTTCGGTAATCCAACCCGAGGGATAAACAACCGAAGTACCGTCTGCAAGCTTACCGACCATAGTCGACAAATGAGTCTTGTTTACATCATTGGCACCGCCCAAATCTACCGTTACGTTTTTGGACTCAACACCTGTCTTTGTAGAGTTTGCATTCCTGCTCATTATTTTGAAGTTCGGGGAGAAAATTCCGCCCGAGATCTTTACGTTTACAGCGTTACTTTCGGACTTGAATCCGCCGGCTCCGGTACAAGCGATCGAGCCTGTTAAAGTGCCGCCCGTTATTTGAATGTCAACATTGCCCTGATGAATGGCGTTAGGTGCTGCGTTACGTGTATTTCCGTATATATTGCTGACCGTACCGCCCTCAAGCTTGATGTTGACGTTACAGTTGGATATACTTTCGCTTCCCGGATTAGTCCAAGTGGTTCCCAAAAGCTTGTAGAAAGTACCGCTCTTAACCGTTATATTTACGTTTTTGTTGGTAGATTTGTATCTTTCGCCGCCCGCGATGGAAAGATAGTAAGATTCACTGTCAGACTTTGCTCTCGTACACTCCAAGCCCTCGCCGAACACCGTCTCGTTTCCGTTACAACAAATAACTCTATCAGTAGCAAGATTGGTATAAATCTTCATATTTTCCCAAACAGTGGGACCATTCAAAATAGTGTGAACATATCCCGAAAGTTTTAGTCTCGCCTTGCTTCTGTAGTCCTCGTCACCGTAAACGCTTGTTATCGTTACGGGACACTTCGTTTCGGGGAGATGATACTCCATAACCGAATAATAGTTGGAATGACGTGCATCGTCTTCGCAGATGGTATAGTCGCCGCATATTACGACGGTTCCGCCCGTTTCGGACAGCTTTTCAACCGCCTGATACAATGCCGTATTCTTATAATATGAGTATATGGTTACAGACTTTTTGCTTCCGTCAGACTGAGTCTGTTCAAGTGTCTGGGGCTCCAGTTCATTATCGGGATGTATGATAGGATAAAGCGGATCGTCCGCAGAGGTTCCCATTCCGCCCGGCTTTGCGCTGTCGCTTATATAGATAGCATATTCATCTTTTTCAATATCAAAGATATTGGTAGGTGCATCAGCAAAGGTATCATTCTGTGTCTCGCCGTCACTTGAGTCGGAGCAACCGACAACCATACCAAAAACCAACAGCACCATTGTTAAAAGTAATATCGCTTTTTTCATATTCCAACCGCCTTTTTTTAAAATAGTGATAGGGATAAATGCACACTTTCATTATAAACTGCCGTATTAAGGTTTGTAAATGAATTTTTTTAACTGTTTATTACGAAAAATTAGCACAAAAACGACTCAATTACCAACTGCATTTTTCAGTATTCCCTTCGCATCCAACGCATCTGCATTGCCGTCTCTGTTTATGTCAGCGGCAAGTTTTTCAATTTCTCTGTCTTTGTTGAAGCGGTTGTCTTCATCGGTTGAATTAACAGCCTTTTTCACAAAAAGGGCATCAAAAACCGTCACTATTCCGTCTCCGTCTATATCTCCCGCTACCGCAACGGTCGCCTCCTCGTCACCGAATTTGATCTTGCTTCCCGTTTCGAGATAGCCGTCCTTTTTGCTTACAAACTCGATCCTCTCGTTGTTTAAAATATCGTATACAACGGACGCTGCAAGCTGCTTTCCGCATTCGGGCATCGGACAGAGTGCCAAGGCTCCGCTGTTCTGTGTGGCAATTACGGATATTGCCGTGTCTATTGCTATCGCCGTAAGTCGGGGGGCAAATTCGACCTCGGGAAGAGGAAGCAGGGTATTACCCTCGCATATCAGACCGAACTCATTTCCAAAGCTGTAGGTGGAAAGACCTTCTCCGCCCACTGCCGCATAAATCGTATTTACATTTTGAGTGCACCATTCCCTGAACTGTGCATAAGTGTAAGTACCCTCTCCGTTGTAGGCAAATCTTGCCACACCGTAATATTTGATCTGGGTTATGGCATTTTGAACAGAGGGCTGATCCTTGAAGTATCTGCCTCCGTAGAAGGAGTTATTGAAATAGCTTGCCCGTGTGGCAATGCATAAGGGCAATGAGTAGCCGTAATCGTTGATGGTTCTTCCCGAGGATATCAAAACCTCGGTGGTTACGTTATAAAATCCGTATGATTCGGGTTCTTGATCAGACCACGTGGGATCGCACATATAATACTCATTGTCTATCCTTACAAGATTCCAAGCGTGAGCCTCACCTGCATTTCCCGTCACTATATGCGACTGCATACCGCAGAGATACAGCAGATACTGATACAATTCCGCATATCCCTCGCATACAGCCTGCCCTTCTATCAGAGCACCGTAGGCATTGTGGGCATTTCCTGCCTCCAGCACGTATTCGATGTGCTCTACCACAGCATCGTGGAGCAACAAAGCCTTATCGTATTCGTCGGTTTCCGAGGTCACTCCGGCATCGGCTATAAACTGCAAAGCCCTATTTTTGAATGCCTCGCGCTTCTCGGGAGTAATAAGCTCGGCTATATAATTTACCTCTAAGACTGCAACCGTACCGTCACTGTATCCCTTTCCTCCGTATTGGTCTACCCAAAACTGCTGGGGATTGTCAAACCTGTGTGCCGCCCATATCATTTGCAATTCTTCTACGGTTATCACTATATCGTCTACACTCTGCTTTGTGTTTATAGTCAGGCTCTCCGTTCCCTCCTCGACCATTGTATAAAGCAGGTCGTATACCTCGACGAGTGTTTCTCCGTTTTCCATCATACCCAGCGCATTTCTTCCGTAAAGAAGATCCTTGCTGTACGGAAGAGTCTCGTCATACACATCTGCCGATACCCCAAAAGCTCCGATACACGCCACTGTTATGCATAATGCAATTACGAGCGATAAAAGCCTTTTTGTTTTTCTCTTCATCTGAATATACCTCACTTTTCCATAAAACATTGAAGTGCCGTCTGTGCATACATTCTGCACAGAAAATCGTTCGGATGGTTAATGTTATTACCCGTCATATCTTTATATGCTTTTCTCTTTAAAAGGCGGGTATGCACGCTCGTTACGTCCATCACAGCGACACCATCACCCTTAAAACCGTTCAACACTTCTATAAAACGGTATTGAAGCCGATAATAACCGTCTGCCTCTTTGTTGGCAAGCATGGGAGACGTCAGAATAAACTCAATATCGGGATTCCTTCGTCTGATCTTTTGCATCATTTTCTTTATATTCTCTGAGTATTCGTCAAGCGAGGTCTCCCGATCGTTCATTCCGTAGCCTATCCATGCTATATCTGCAGCCAGTCCATCGAATAATTCGTCCGGTGCCTCATTTACCCAAAAGCTTTTTCTGCCCCCGCGCGAATGGTTTACGTATTCGATCTCACCGCCGTATATTTTCTTTAGCTTTTCGGTCACCATATCGAACCACGACGGCATAAACGGCGGCTGATCTCCTCCGAACGGAGTTCCGCTTGCATTGCATCCCGTATAAATGCTGTCACCGAAAAATGCCATTCTGACCTTCTCTTTGTTCTTTAGCTTTTGTACGGTTTTCGGTATCAGCTCAGCCTGCGCCTCGGGTATCTTATCTCCCCACACGTCGCTGTGTGTATAAGTTACAGACAGCTGCTTTGTGTGGAAAAAGCCGCCCTCTACAAACAATATGCCTCCGCCGCCCGTCTTATTTTTTGCGTTTTCGTTCTTTATATCGGGATAATACTCGGTGCAGGTCATAACGGGGATCCTGCCATCGGGGGATATGCAAAGCTTACCGTCCATCAGCCAATAGTCTCTTCCCTCTTCATACAAAACGGAAAGGTCTGACGAGCGCACCTCGCAAATCCTGTCGGCAACATAAGCCAGTTCAAGAACAGTAATCGAACCGTCCTTGCCCTTAAGCGGTAAGACAGACTCGTTGTATACCGTATTCCCCTGCCAGATCGGTATCATATATCTGTCTAAGTTGTAAGATGATCTCTCTTCTTCACAACATTTTTTATCTTGCATGGCAATCCTCCGACACATTATATCACTATATTTATTATAAAACTATAAACGAGTTTGTCAACAGCCCCCTCAAATATAAAACTTTTTTAAATAAAACTGCAAATATCCTTGATAAAACTCAAATAATGTGATAAGATAAATATGTATGCATATTTTTGTCACCCAAGTAATCATTTACCCCAATCAAGGAGGTTTTTCCATAATGAAAAAAATCAAAAAGAGCGGAGTCTTCAAATATTCGCTTATTGCATTTGTGACAATACTGACGATCTTGGTCGGACTTGCTCTCAGCTACGTTAATTCGGTAATTAACGATTACGAAAAGCATCACTACAAAAATCATCTCAACGAAGCGGTCGAGCTCCTTAAAAGCGAAGCTCAAAGCGGTGAGCTTTGGACAAAAGAAGGAGTCCCTTCAATGGAGTGCAGCCCCTTTGAGGGCACCTTGATC
This sequence comes from Clostridia bacterium, assembly GCA_017441005.1. Classification (GTDB taxonomy): domain Bacteria; phylum Bacillota; class Clostridia; order Oscillospirales; family CAG-272; genus RGIG1995. The sequence continues at coordinate 65,414 of JAFSAM010000082.1, forward strand.
GATCAGAAGGCCGCTTTCCTGACAAAGCTGAACGGCGATATAAAATTCTCGCCCGGAGAAGCGATCGGCAATAACGAATACGTCTACTACGTAATTCACAATAATCCCCACACCGCTGATACCAACATCGCTAAGATCGTTCTTCGCGCAAAGGGCGAGATGGTTCAGAAGCTTGTCGTTATCGGTATTCAGGAATATGAGCTCGTATCATATATTCCGCTCAGCCATACCTACACCATGAAGCTTCCCGCTGACGTCGCCCTCAATTCAGACGTCACAATTACCGTAAACGGCTACACGTTGCAGGATGAGCACGGTACAAAAAATGAAGACGGATCGACCACCTTCACCTTTGCCGAGCTTTATAACACCCCGATCGTAACGGTAACCGACGCCTTCGGCAATCAGGCTAAGGTCAAGCTTCCCGATTCCGGAAACGGTGAAATAGAATTCGATCACACCTTCTATACGCTCACTCTGCCCGAATCTCTCTCGGTCAAAGTAGACGGAAACGATCAAGCCGGCGTCAAGCAGTCGGACGGAAGAATGCTTTACAGAATACGCCTTGCAAAAAAAGCCGAGGTCATTTTGTCCGATAAGTTTAACAATACCTACAAATACATCGGTAAAGATGTTCCGATATCTTTCCATGCATTTACACTCAGAGACGACTACACAGTAAAATACACCACTCCCGATCACCCCGACGGACTCGACGTTCCCGATAACTGTATAGAAAAAGTCGAATATACCGAATTCAAAAACTTCTCCGAGCTTGCGGAAGGTCTGCCCGGTCTTTTGAAATACGAGATCGTCATTCTTAAAAATGACGTGGACGTAAATATCACAGACCAAAACGGTCAGTCGATAACCCTCGATCCCGAAATGTCGTCGAAGGATATCTTCTTCGGCCCCGTGCTTGACACTGTTCCCGACGACGTGGCAAAGGAGGTCAACGTGCTTAAGGTACTCGAAGACTGGAGTCTCTTTATGTCCTGCGACCTTAACTTCTACTCACTCTCCAAGCACCTCATCAAAAACTCCTATCAATACAACGTTGCTTGGAAATACAACAACAGTATCGACCGTACCTTTACAAGCTATCACAGTCTCGGTAATCCTCCCTTTGAACAGGAATCCGTCACAAACTTCGTTTGGATCACCGATAACTGCTTTGCTGTCGACATCCGCTTTGTTAAGCACATGATCGTCCTCGGAGACAGACTTGACGACGAAATGAACGAAAGATGCTACTTCGTTAAATATGACGACACCAACGACGGCAGAAGCAATCCCCAGTGGAAGCTTGTCGCTATGAAGGAGATAGTAAAAGATGCAGAATAATATGATTCCCCAAAAAACAAACAAAGCACCGAACACACGGGTGCCAAGCGGAAAAAAACGCCGTCCGCAAAAAAGCAACGGCAAGAGCAAGGTGGGAAGTATAATTCTCAAGGTTCTCGCCTTTATATTGATCACCGTGCTTGCAATTGCACTCCTTGCCTACTTCGGTCTCGGAATGCTTATGTCAGACTCTAACCCCGAAATACAGTCTATGACTGTCACGACCTTCCTCGAAACGGGCGCATTTAAGTTTATTCCCCACCTCTATCTGTCCGATTCCGAGATCCAGAGGATCGTCGACGGAAACAAAATGAAGGATATGGATGCCGACGTGGACGAAGGCCTGATCAATCTTGAGGGCATCGTCTATGAGGGTACACTTAACGTCAGCACGTCCACTTCTGCCGAAAGTGACGATTCACAGAACAACAGCTCCGCTCCCATCGAGATCCATGAGGTATCGGGATCGACCTACTATGGCACGATGATGATCGTTAAAGACCCGTCCCGTGTCAGCCTCGCGACAATTTATCCCTGGCGCGATCTCGGCGTTACACTCGACCAGCTCGTCAAGGATAACGGTGCTGTCGCAGGTATAAACGGAGGTCTCTACAACTCCTACAACAACACGGGCGGCTCGCCCTACGGCGTCATTGTCTCAAACGGTCAGATCCAGTACAATCAACCACAGCAGTGGCCCGGTCTTGTTCTTGTTGGCTTTACCGAAAACAATATTCTTCAAATTATCGATATTTCACAAATGACGCCCAAGCAGGTCGAACACCTTGTTAAAGACAGAAAGATCAGGGATGCCGTCACCTTCCAGGATGAGGCATCCGACTCAAACAACCACTTCGTACAGCTCATCATCAACGATGAAGCAAGAGAATTGCACGGAATGGGAAGCGGTCTTAACCCCAGAACGGCTATCGGTCAGCGTGCCGACGGTGCGGTGCTGATGTTTGTTACCGACGGACGAGGCAAAAACGGTCACCTCGGTGCATCCGCCTCCGACCTCATCGAAGTCATGCGCCGTTTTGATGCCGTTAACGCGGCAAACCTTGACGGCGGCTCATCCTCCTGTATGTACTACGGTGACGAGTATCTTATGACAAGCGTTACCTTCTATAACGCAAACTCCTCATGGAGACTGCCTGCGGGCTTTGTGGTTAAATAACGGCAAGAAATGATATAATGATAAAAAAACGTAATACCGCCTGTAAATATGTTTACCGGTTGGTATTACGTTTTTTTAGTATTTTCATTCAAATATATTGCGGCGGGATAAATAGTCCTTAAAGCGTTGCATTGCGCTGAAAAAGTATTTATCCTTCTTCCAGATCAGACTGATGTTTACACAAATCGGCGGGTCCATTGACACATAAGCTATATTGGCATTTTTCTCTATCAGCTTCTTGAATGCAAAGCCGACAGCCGTCCCCTCGGAAATTATAGTCATCATTGTCGACAGCTGTGAAGTTTGCATCAGTATATCGGGGTTAGTCTCTCCCTTGATGAACCATTTTTTGATTTCAGACGTTTGAAAAAAACCGTCCTCAAACATAACGAGCGGCACGTTGTTCAGCTGTTTTGGGGTAACCTTCCCTCTCTTTGAAAGCTCGTTTTCGGGAGTCGATCCGCAAACTATTTCAAGCCGTCCGACCGGTAATGACGATAACCCGGAATCTATGTGCTGACCGTGAGAAACGAACGCTATGTCAAGCTGATCCTCCAGTATCTTTCGGTTCATGTCCTTCCATCCGCACTCCACCGTTTCGAGCTCAATATCCTTGTTCTGTGCCAAAAAATCTCCGTATATCGTGGGCATTATCAAAGAACCCGTCATCGGAGGTACACCAAGCTTCAAGGTCTTTTTTTCCTTGCCCATATCCTTCATCATCTTTTCGGTCCTTTCGGCACGCTCGAGGATATCAAGGCTCATTTTCAACAATATCTCGCCCGCCTCGGTCAACACCATTCCCCTGTGCTGTCGATTAAAAAGAGTTACACCAAACTCATTTTCAAGCTCCTTTATTGAGTTGGACAGCGACGGCTGTGCTATATGCAGATACTCTGCCGCCCCCGATACCGTTCCGTATGTACAAACGGCATTAAAATACTTAAGCTGCATTAAGTTCATAGTGTAATCCCTCTTTTTTTTCCGTGATGCTTTCCTATATTATATAGTTTTAAACTATATTTGTCAACATAATATATATTTTACAAATATCAATATCGGTGCTATAATTACCTTTGGAGAAGGTTATCTCCGAAATACACATTACGTAGGAAGAATAATTATGAAAACTTACAAAATTGCGGTGATCGCCGGTGACGGAATCGGTCCCGAGGTTATAGACGAGGGTGTCAAGGTCTTAAAAGCGGCGGCAAAGCTCGACGGCGGCTTTGACTTTGAATTTACTTACTTTCCCTGGGGCTGTGAATTCTATAAAAAGCACGGTAAAATGATGGACGATGACGGAATCGAGCAGCTCAAAAAATTTGATGCTATTTTCCTCGGTGCTGTCGGTGCTCCCGGTGTGCCCGATCACATATCCCTCTGGGGGCTTTTGCTCGCAATACGAAAAGGCTTTGATCAATACATAAATCTGCGTCCCGTCAAGCTTTTGAAGGGCGCGCCCACACCTATCAAGGATGCCACTCCCGAAAACGTGGATATGGTCTTCGTCAGAGAAAACAGCGAGGGCGAATACGCCGGAAGCGGTGCCTGGCTCTTCAAAAACAAGCCCAACGAGGTCGTTATTCAGGACGGCGTTTTCTCCCGCCATGGCTGTGAAAGGGTCATCCGATATGCCTACGAGCTTGCAAGATCGCAGAAAAAATCGCTTACAAGCATAAGCAAAGCAAATGCACTCAACTACTCTATGGTATTCTGGGATCAGATCTTTGCCGAGGTGGGCAAGGAGTATCCCGAGGTCGAGACTCACTCCTACCTCGTCGATGCCGCAAGTATGTTTATGGTTAAAGACCCCGGAAGATTTGAAATCGTCGTTACGTCAAACCTCTTCGGCGATATCTTGACAGACCTCGGTGCCGCTATTGCGGGCGGTATGGGTCTTGCGGCAGGTGCAAACCTCAATCCCGAAAGAGAATTCCCGTCTATGTTCGAGCCCATCCACGGCTCTGCCCCCGACATTGCGGGCAAGGGCGAGGCTGACCCGCTCGCTACAGTCTGGTCGGCATCGCAGATGCTCGACTTCTTCGGTCACACGGACCTCGGCAAGCTGCTTATCGACTGTATCGAGTCACTTCTTGTCGAAAGAAAAACACTTACTCCCGATCTATGCGGTAATGCTACCACCTCGGAGGTCGGAGATGCTATCGTAGAAAAAATGAAATCGCTCTACAATGGCAACTAAGGACCATCGCGCATTTAAAATGCACAACATTCTTTACTTCATTCCGTTTATCTTATCAGTACAAAAGAGGGCTTGATCATTCTTGCTTCGGGCTTTCTGTTCCGTGTTTTCCGCGAGGTACTTAAAATAGGTCAAAAACTCAAAAAAATAGTCAATCTTGTTCCTTGAAATGCTTTTACTGAACGAATATAATATTATTATTGGGCGGAATAACCGTTTTTTGAGGAAACTAACGATGAATTCCCCCACAAGCTCGCTTATACAGCGACGATATAAAAAATACAGTAGATTTTTTTGGGGGATCACAGTCCCTTGAATTAATCGCTCTGCAAGGTACTAAGGAGGATATATTTATGGACAACAATCAAACAATTGAGCTTTGCGCATTTAAAATGCACGAAGGACTTTACTTCATCGGACACGAGGAGGTATCCGTCCACCTTATCAGCACCGAGGAAGGTATAATCATACTTGATACCGGTTATCCCTTCATGCAACAGCTCATCATTGACAACATATACAAAATGGGATTTGACCCCAAAAACATCATAGCGATCTTCCACACCCACGGTCACGTCGACCACTTTGCAAACACACAAAAGCTTGTGGAACTGTCGGGCGCTAAAACCTACATCAGCAGGATCGACAACGATATTCTGAACGGCAAAGTCGACCTTTCGTGGGCAAACGAGTTGGGATGGGAGCATCTTCCCTATTTTGACTGTGACGTTTTGCTTGAAGACGGAGACGAATTCACCTTCGGCAGTACAAAGATCAAATGCATTCTCACTCCCGGTCATACCGCAGGTGTAATGTCATACGTGATCACTCTTGCCGACGGTACGGTTGCCGCAATGCACGGCGGAATCGGCTCAAACAGCATGCTCTCCTCCTTCCTTAGAAAATACGGACTTTCGTCAGACTGCCGTATTCAGTTCAAAGAGGGACTGACAAAGCTTGCAAAAGAAAAGGTAGACATCGTTTTGGGTAACCACCCCGAGCAGAGCAAGACCCTTGAAAAGCTCATACGTGTGCTTAACGGTGATACTGATCTTCGCGATCCCGAGGAATGGGATAGATTCCTCGCATGGAATCACAGAAGGATCGACAAGCTTATGAGAGAAGAAGAGCCCGTCTGATTCTGAGCATATATTCGATTATGGTGTAGACTATACCAATATGTACTTTACAAATACACAAAAAGATATTATTCTGTAAAAGTAATATTGTTCCGTATTTTTATCAAGTGCATAAAATAGGACAAAAACTCAAAAAACTGGTCAATTTTGTGTCTTGAAATGCTTTTACTGCCCGAATATAATATAATTAAAGACACAAAAAACGATTCTGAGGTAAACATTATGAAAGATTCAATCAAAATTCCTACCGCCCTCCAGATCTGCGTCGACGACGTGGGTTGGTTCATCGGCTCCGATGACAGATATCTGAGCAGACCGTCCCGTACAGGTCTTACCAGACGTCACGCTCCCGAAGACTATATAGCGGTAAACGAGATAGGTAAAGCTATCGGTCAGAAAATCATGTGCCCACTCGTTCTCGGAGAATGGGACAAAGACAATATTCTCCGCGGAGAAGTCGGTGTTACGTTCGATCCGAAAAATTGGGACAGAGCATCCCTGCTCGATCTCAAACTTGCACAAAGATGCTTTGAAGCGGCTGAAAGCTCCGAATACATCGAATATGCTGTTCACGGTGTACTTCACGGCAACTACGATGCCGAAGGAAAACAGATAACCGAGCTTGAATGCTTTAAATGCATAAATAAAGACATTGACTATTCCGGCTACATAAACAACGGAGACGGTCTTTTAACAACTCAATCCGAGGAAGAGATAGCGCACCGCTTTGACCTTTTCTTTAAGCTTTACAACACTTGGGGCTTCAAAAAGAAAATACGCTCGTATGCGGCTCCGAACGGACTCCCGAGAAACTTGAAAAGCAGCGATATGCTTGCTCTTGCATCGGTTTTGAAAAAGAACGGCATTACCTACTGGGCAAACAGCTGGGGTCAGCCTGTAGGTTATACCGAATTTATAGACGGCATTCTCTATATGGAAAAATGCTGTAACTGCCGTATTCCCTGGAATGCTTGTGACGTCGACCCCGACTACGTTCAGGACTTTGTAAAGGAATCAGATCCCGGTACAGGCACTGTTATGAGCACTCACTGGCCCAACTTCCTCCGCTTCAATCCCCAGAACAACCTGCAAAACGTTGATAAATGGGCGGCATTCTTTAAGAGACAGAGCGAAATATTCGGTCTTATGATCTCCAAAGACATCGCCTTCGCGGGTAGCCAGTGCGTATACCACACATACAGCAAGATCGATTGCTGTGACAAGAAGATCAGAATTGACATTTCCGACTGTATCGCAAAGGGCAAAGACTATTTGTCGGGTGAATTATACCTCAGCCTCAAGAATGACGTCATTCCCGCAAGCGTAAACGGCGGCAATATTGAGCTCTACGAGACTCACAACGAATTCAAAACCTATAAGATCACTCACACGAGCGACGTTATAGAAATTACAGTAGAATAATTTTTTAGGACTTTTTGTCCCTTGAATTATATTAATTTTAAAGGAGAAAAACAAATGAAAAACTTTACAAAGCTTTTAGTCCTGGCATTGGTCGCAATTGTTATGGCTGCTTTGCTTTCCGTTTGTGTTTCAGCAGAAGCAGAAGCTCCCGCAATTCCCGATCCCCGTGAACTCAAGCCCGGCAGTGACCGCGTAGTGTTCATCAAAGACGCTCCCAGAGACGAAGACAACAAGCTCACAGGCGAACCCCTCGCAGGTGACGGCACAGGTACTGATGCCGAAAACCCCTTGAAGCCCACAGAAGACCACGAAAGATTCGACCCCTCTGCAGAAAGAAAGAGATGGCACGTTCTTACCGCGTTCTATCAGGCAGTCGAAATGCTCGCTGACACCGGCGGCACGATCGTTATCTGCGGTCCTATCTACGTTGACATCGACCAGGTCGGTGACAACGGTGCTTCCACTGTAAGAGACCTTGAAACAGTCAGATTCGGCGACAAGGTAATCAAGTTCACATCCGTTTACGACGGCGTTGACTACCGTGAAACAGCAGGTGCTAAGATCACTCTTCAGACACCCGCTATGCTCAACATCCTCGGCTCCACAATTTGGGAAAATATTGACTTCTACACAGACGGCACAGACCGCGCTGTTTGCTTCGGAGATTATGCAACACTCGTTGGCGAAGGCATCAACTGCTATCCTACAGACGATGCTTTTGATGGCGTAGCCCAGAACTACATCAGCCTTTCCGGCGGTCACAGATACAACAGCTCTAAGAACAAGACCCCCAATCTCGTTGTTCAGTCCGGTACATATAACAAAATCACAGGCGCTTCCTGGGGTACAGTTGCAACCAACGCTCAGGAAAACTGCAACGTAAACCTTACGATCGAAGGTACAACCACCGTTCTCGGTGTTGTTTCCGGTACTGTAAACACCAAATCGCCCTTTGGCGGCCACGTTAATATTACTATCAACAACGGCACATTTGAGTGCGATATCAACGCTGTAGGTGCTACCGGTATGACAAATACCGACGGTATCGCTAAGATCAAGATCAACGGCGGTAACTTCATTAACGCTTGGTCCATCAACCAGTCCGCTATGGGTGCTATAAACAATATGCCCGCTGACTGCTCCGTTGACTTCTCCGAATGGAAGGGCGACGACCTTAACCTTGCATTTGCTTTCGGTGTAATCACCGATATCACAAACATTAAGCTCCCCGAGGGCAAAACTGCTGAATATCTCCAGGAAATAGTTAAAAACTACGTTCCCGAAGAAACAGAGCCCGAAGAGACCGAGCCCGAGGCAACCGAGCCTGAGGCTACCGATCCCGCAGAGAGCCAGCCCGCAGAGGCAACTGATCCCGTAGAGGAAACAGAGCCCGAAGCAAGCACTCCCTCTGAAGGCGAGAATGAAGGCGAA
>JAFSAM010000083.1 GCA_017441005.1 Clostridia bacterium
AACTTACTTCGTGCGTTTCGGGGAACCCTTTTTCCAGTCCCCCGGACTGTCATTCACTCCCTCGCCGCCGCTTCGCTACACGGTGAGAGCGGCTTTATTTACATTATTTCTGTTCGCGCAAAAAAGCGAGGCAAACGCCTCGCTTTTTTGCTTTTGTATCTTTTATTTCAGTATAATCACGTTGCTTTCGGGCTTGATCTCGTAGGTGATAAAATTCTTTTTGCCCGCGTATTCGGTCATCGTGCCGCCTTCACACGTTATCGGGAAGCGCGAATTCACGTAGAATACGTTGTTCATCGTATCGAGTCGCGGCACTTTCGATATATCGATCACCGTTTCGCCTTTTTCGTTTTCGGTTACCGTTGAGTGCTTCCGGAACATAGTTTGTGTCACAGCAAACTTCATATCCCTCGATATGACCGTGCCTTGAAGCTCGGCACATCTGTAAAAATACTTGACTGCACTCTTGATAACTTCCATATTTCTGTCGGGCTCTTCATGCAGCCAGTTTGGCCAATGAGAGCCGAACGAATACACGCGCAGAGGCACGTTACCGTAATCGATGCTGTGAGCGAGCCAGTTGTTTGCCTCCGGCTGATACCTGTTCATCGTAATGATGCCGTTTTCGACGGCGATATCTTCAAGCTTTTCGCCGCTGTCGACGATCATCTCCCAAAATCCCGCCGACACGTATTTGATTCCGAAATCGGCCAGTATTCTCGACAGCTCATTGAAGCGGTAAACGCCCGTCGGAGGGATCATAGACGTAACTTTTTTATTTATACCGTAATATTCCAGTATGCCGAGGAAGCTTTCGATAATGCCGCGTATATACCCTTCGTCGGTCATTTCTTTTATCTTTCCCGCTTTAACGATATAGAAATCCGATGTATCGTTGTTCAGGTTTTCATCGCAGTAGTAGCCGTGGCCCATACCGTGCAGGGCAACATCAATATAAGGCGAATCGTTGATGATCTTGGCACATCTTTTTGCTTCGTCCATATCGATGTATCTTGCGTTGTCCCAATTTTCGCCGTACTTTGAAATTTGCGGAAATTTTTTTAGTCTGTTGTCTGGGTCCCACTCGGCAAGGCAAAAGCCGCACACGATCTTTTGGTCGAGTGCTTTGCCGAGCTCATGCATAGCCTCATAGTCCCGATACCCATGCCGTCGCGGCATTCCGGAACGGGATGCACCCCCGCTCTTTCTGTCATCGTCGCCGCAAAACCAGCCGAGATCGTCGACCACGATCTGCAAAGGCTGCGGAATCACAATATCGCTCATAATTATTTACCACTTTTTTAAGATAATATAATTTTGTCCGTCGCAGGCTCGATCTCGTAGGTGATAAACTGCTTCTTTCTGTCATATTCGGTGAGCTTTCCGCCCTCTGCCCTTGTCAGGGGGAAGCGCGAATTCACGTAGAATACGTTGTTCATCGTATCGAGTCGCGGTACGTTTGATATATCGATCACCGTTTCGCCTTTTTCGTTTTCGGTCACTTTGGCATACTTCCAAAATGCCGTCTGGGTAGAAGCGAACTTCATATCCCTCGAAATTATGGTCTCGGGATGCTCTGCGCATCTGTAGAAATACTTGATCGCAGATTTGATGACAAATGTATTCCGGTCGGGATCCTCGTGCAGCCAGTTAGGCCAATGCGAACCGAAGGTGTTTGCCTTGAAGGGAAGCTCTGTGTAATCGGCGCTGTGCTGATCCCACGCAAGCAGATCCGTTTCTCTGTCGGTCGTTATTATGCCGTTTTCAATAAGAAAGGCATCGGGCCTCTCCATATTCTCGCATTTTGCCATTCGCATCGGGGTGGAAACGTATTTGATGCCGTACTCTGCCAACAGCCTTGAAAGCTCAAAGAATCTGTATGCGCCCGACGGCGGAACGAATGACGTTACCTCTTTTTTGATTCCGTGGTATTCCATAAGCTCAAAAAAGCTGTCAAGAATACTGCGGATATATTTTTCGTCCACCATCTCCCTGATCTTACCCGGCTTTATGATATAGTAATCCGACGTGTCTGGCTTGATATTATCCTCGGAATAGTAGCCGTGGCCGATTCCGTGGAGACCAAAATCGATGTACGGAGAATTGTTTATGACGTCGACGCATCTTTTTACTTCTTCTTTATCGTAAAATCTTGCGTTGTCCCAGTTTTCGCCGTATTTTGATATATAGTGAAGCTTTTTCAGTCTGTTGTCGGGGTCCCATTCTCCGAGACAAAATGCGCAAAATACCTTTTGGTCAAGTGCCTCGCCCAGCATATTCATAGCTTCGTAGTCTTTGTAACAATGTCTCCTCAGCATACCCGAACGGGATGCACCGCCGTTTTCTCTGTCATCGTCGCCGCAAAACCAGCCGAGATCGTCGACCACTATCTGCAGAGGCTGCGGAATAATAATATCATTCATTTTGTTTCTCCTTAAACGTTGTCAAAAGCCATCGTGTCCATCAGAGGCTTGACGGCATAAGTCGCAAAGCCGTCCTTTTGTTCGTAATCGTAAACGACACAGCCGATGAACGACTCGATCGGCTCTTTCGAGCTTACGTAGAAAATGTTGTTTTTGTATTCTTCGGGAACTCCGCTGATATCGATGTAGGTTACGCCTTCGTATTCTGATATCTTCGCGTATTTATGGAAGACCGACTGGTTGACGCAAAATTCAATGCCCTTTGAAAGTACGGTTCCGAAGGATCGACTGCATTTGTTGAAATAGTCGACTGCCTTTTCGATGACTTCGTTATTCTTGTCGGGATCGACGTGCAAAAAGTTTGGCCAATGCGCGCCGAATACTCCCGTAACATCTGTCGGAAGGTCGAAAAAGTCGCAGTTATACGCGTTCCACGGAATAAGGTTGTTGTTCCTGTCGACGGTTACTATGCCGTTTTCTTCAATGTCGATAACCGATTTTTGCTCGCCGTCGTATACCATTGTCCTGAAGATCGTAGACACAAATTTGATGCCGTAATCGTGCAGGAGCTTCGATATTTCATTGAACCTGTAAGAAAACGTCGGGGGGATAAACGAGTCGATCTTTTTGTTGATCTTGTAGTATTTAAGTAGGTCAAAAAAGCAGCCGAGTCTGTGCTTGACTTCGTCCTCGCTTACCATAATAAGCTCTTTGTTGACTCTGTAATAAAAGTCCGATTCGTCGGTGTTGTCGATTCCGTCGGCGTAGTAGCCGTGAAGCAGACCGTGTACGTTGATGTCGATATATTCCGAGGAATTGACGGCATTGATGCTTTTTTGCATCTCTTCTTTGTCAAGATGCGATGCGTTGTCCCAGTTATCGCCGTATTTAGATAAGCATTTAACGGACCCAAGTCTGTTGTCCGGATCCCATTCGCCTATGACAAAACCACAGCTTATCTTCATTCCGAGCCGCTTTCCAAGCTCGTTTATTGCAAGATAATCCTTGTAACAATGTCGCCTCGGCATACCCGTACGTGAAGGCCCGCCGTTCTTTCTGTCATCGTCGCCGCAAAACCAGCCGAGATCATCGATCGCGATGTGGAGCGGACGGGGTATCGTCATGATAGCCATAATATATACTCCTATTTATTGTGTTAAGTTAACGTGAATCAGAGTGCAACTCCTTGCGCGCCCCAGATTCGACCGCCCTTGAGCAAGTGATCCTTGATCGCCTGAGCAAAGCTGCTCTTTGCGGGTAATTCTTCCAAAGGTGTGTCGGGTGAGCACACGAAAACGTACTCGAAAACATCGTGTCCCTGGCTCTTAAGGGGGAATTTTTCAAATCGGTCGGCGAATTTGGTGAGGTTTGTCTCTCTGCCCATGATCTGCTTGATCTGCGGATCAATGAGCCATGTCAGGCAGAAAAATCCCTTGATTCCGCCGAAGCACTCGTTTATGACCTTCTTGCCTCTCTGAATGTCGATCTCGCAGGCATCGTGGTCGAGCTTACCGCCGGTCGGGATGTGGTAGTTTATCACGCGGTCGCCCTTTGTGAGCACTTTTTTCCACTCCGATTTATATAATCTTCTCTTTTCATTTTTGGCGATTGCGTTTTCGATAAGTATGCCCTCGTAGTATTCGTCGGTCTCGACGATGTCTCCGACAAAGCTGCCTTCTTCGTCCTCGCAATCGATCGAGCCGAGGATCTGTCCGCTTCTGTGGAACGTAACACCCTTAGGCAGAACGGCAAGCTGTCCGTCCTTTTCGAAAACGTCAAAATCCTTGCTGTAATTGCAGATTTCGAAGTTGAATCTGCCGACGCGGATGATCTCGCATTTGACGAACTTCATCATCCAGCTGACGTAGATCGATATGCCGTAGCGGTGGTAAAGGTCAACGAAATCCTGCGTCTGGTTTTCATACATATTGAGTGTAGCGTCGATGATATCCTCGGGTACGCCTCTTGTGCGGAGCTCCTTAACAAGTGCGGGGACGCAGTAAAGGAGGGAGAACATCGGGAGAAAATCGTATTTTTCATCCTCCATCTTTTTGTTCGGGCAAGACAAAGCCTTGATCGCAGGGTTATCTCTCGCTTCCATTGCAAGATAAAGGAAATAAGCGTAAATAACGTTGTCCTTATCCTTGGCAACCTCGTCTCGGATACGAGCAATATCGTCCTTCATATAAGTAAAAATGGAGTATCTTTCAAAATCTAAAATGTCGTTTCCCTTTTCGGCGTATAGTTTTTTTGCGCCTTCAAAATATTTGTCAAACGTTTCGACCTTGGTCGAAATATCGAATTTTTTCAAGAAATTTTCCATTGAATTTACCTCGTTTTTAAGTGTTTTTTACATTACTCATTATACACTCTTATATTTTTATTTTCAACCCATACTTTGAAATTTGATGATAAGCAGATTAATTGCGGAAAAAAATAATGTATTTTACATAAAAAAATACAAATGAGACCTCTATCTGACGAGGGAGTAGAGAAGATCTTTGCCTCCCCAATGGGGGAGGTGTCAGCCGTAGGCTGACGGAAGGGGGTTTAATGTATAGTTACTTTTTTTCAGCCCCACCCCGTCTCGGCTACACCGAGACACCCCTCCCAGAGAAGGGGCGTAGCAGTACGCCGCTTCGCTACCCACAAGTGAACGATATTATTTCAACGGACATCGAACAAACAAAGACCTTCTCCGGTGGGAGAAGGTGGATCGCCGCTGTACAAATAAAGGG